>JABMQB010000333.1 GCA_013203525.1 Mariniphaga sp. | reverse complement strand
GAAATATTCCTTTATAAATTACTTCCCGGTATTGATTAAGTTACCGGGATTTTTTATAAATATTTGCTTGTTAAAATGAATTAAGTCAAGTTAATTACAATAAGCTACTTGATTCTATCGATTTCTACCACATATATTTGATAAATAACAATTTATTTCTAATTTTGCGCGACTTAAAAATAAAGTATTAATAAAATTTTGGTGTATTATGATGAATCAATACGAAACCGTTTTCATTGTTACTCCCGTTTTATCTGAGCCACAGATAAAGGAAGCGGTTAAAAAATTCAAGGAAATCATCACTAAAAATAAAAGTGAAATGATCCATGAAGAGGATTGGGGAATGAAAAAACTGGCCTACCCAATCCAAAAAAAATCAACTGGTTTTTACCATTTGTTTGAGTATAAATCAAATCCGGAATTTATTTCCAAACTGGAAACTGAATTTCGCCGCGATGAACGTATTATCCGCTTTCTTACTGTGAAGCTCGATAAATATGCAAGTGCATACAGTGAGAAAAGAAGGAATTTGAGAAAACAAAAAACAGAAAAGGAGGCTTAAACAATGGCAAATAATCAATCTGAAATTAGATACCTGACTCCCCCGTCGGTAGAAATCAAAAAGAAAAAGTATTGCCGTTTTAAAAAGAACGGTATTAAATACGTTGATTTTAAAGACCCGGAATTCCTGAAAAAATTCCTGAATGAGCAGGGAAAAATTCTTCCACGCCGTTTAACAGGTACTTCATTAAAATATCAGCGCAAAGTTTCGAAGGCAATAAAACGTGCCCGTAATCTTGCATTGCTTCCGTTTGTAACCGATATGTTGAAATAAGAGGAGGATTAAAATGGATATTATATTATTACAGGATATAGAAAAATTAGGACAGAAAGACGATATTGTAACCGTTAAAGATGGTTATGCTCGTAATTTCCTGATCCCAAAGAAAATAGCTATTAAAGCTACCGAGTCGGCAAAAAAGATTTTATCGGAGAATAAAAAGCAAAGGGCTTTTAAAGAAGCTAAATTAAAAGATGAAGCTCTGGCAATAGCAACAAAACTTGAAAACAAAAAAGTAAAGATTGGTGCTAAAACAAGTACTCAGGGTAAAATATTCGGTTCGGTAAATTCTATTATGTTGGCAGAAGCTATTAACAAAAAAGGATTTGAAATTGACCGTAAACAAATTCTTTTAGCAGATGACCACATTAAAGAAATTGGTACACACGTCGCTAAAATTAAACTTCACAGAGAAGTAGTTATTGAGTTTGAATTTGAAGTGGTAGCTGAATAATTTAAAAGCGAAACAAAACTATATATTGAGAGGGTGCATTTGCACCCTTTTTTATTTTACTGCAATAGTTTCAATTTCGATTAGTACACCAAGCGGAAGTTCTTTAACCGCAAAGGCTGCCCGTGCCGGCTGATCAACCTTATAATAGCTACCATACACTTCATTCATAGTAGCAAAACTTGCCATATCGCTTAATAAACATGTGGATTTAACAACATCGCTAAAAGTGTAACCGGCAGCTTTTAATATTTCTCCAATGTTATTCAATACTTGCTCTGTTTGCTCCACTATTCCACCGTCAACAACTTTTCCGGTTTTTGGATTAATAGCAACCTGCCCCGAAATATAAAGGATCCCATTCACTTCGATTGCCTGGCTGTAGGGACCAATGGCTTTCGGAGCATGAACCGTGGAAATAATTTTTTTCATATTCTTTGATTTTAAACTATCTGTAATTATTGTCGTAACGGCTACGGCGTTTATCTACCTTTAAATCTCTTAGCATGCCTGAATTGGCACTAAGTGTAAAGCTATAGCTTTTCATGTAACCAAATGGCACAAAAGTAAATAGCATTTGCCAGCAATGTAAGTCCCGATGAACTGTAAAAGTTGTAAATGAAAACTCTTTAGCCATAATATCGTAATTGCTATTCATTGTAAGCCGCCATTTGGAGGTTAATGCCAAATTCCCGCTAAAACTTAAAGTTTGTGAAATCTTGCCTTTTTCAAATGGATTGTTGCGGGTATAATTAAAATTATAGTTGAAACGAACATCCCAGGGTACATCAAAATCGACATACCCAAAGTTTTCATTGGTCATTTTTGCACCCTCAACTTCAGCCTCCTCCTCTCCTTCACCTTCAACATCACCATTGTTATTTCCCCTTCCCGTATCTTTCTTTACATCTTTCGAACTAAATGACATACCAAAAGAAAGGTTTGCCCTGGTCAGCCTTCCTAATTTTGCCAGGCCTTTATTATGATTCCAGGTGTATTTATGAACTCTAACAACGCTTGTCCCAACCGAGTCCATTTCATATGGATCTAAAACACCGCCAAAATTCAGCGATACACCTTTGATTGTAGTCCGGCCCCGTATATTAATTACGCTCAAATTTAAAGAATCTCTTATCAGGTCATAAGAAGTATTCAGGCTCAGGTTATCAAGTATCTTAACTTTTTTGAATTTTGCCGCAGTTTGTGTCGTATCCTTCGATTCAAGGACTTTCATTTCAATATTATTATTCAATGAAAAATTAATAGCACCTGACGCACCCCTACCGGGTGAACCTCCAAAAATTCCTTTATCAAAGCGGTCATAATAAGTAATATTCCCATTATCGTCAGCAATTGGGACATAATATCCAAATTTTTCTTTTCCAAAATCAGGCCGGTAACTAAACGAAACAGAAGGTGACATTTTATGCCGAATCCCTTTGATTCTTGAATTTGTGTTTTTTGGAGTAAACATACCGTAAATATTGGTTGAAGCACTCAAACTATAGGCATAGTCATAAATACGGTTAAAACCGCTTATTGTTTCTACATCAACTTTTTTGGTATTCTCATTATATGTATATTCCTTCGAATTAAAATACCATTTCTCATTAAAGCTAAAACTAGGTGAAAAATTCACATATTTAAAAAGGTTAAACGAAGGCAAAGAAATAGGTATATTATGTTTTATTCCATTTTTCCAGTCTTTTGAAAAAGAGGTTAAAAACAATGAATCTTCTTTTACGCCTGATATTGAATTCCTGAAATTTGCCGAATAGTTGATACCGAATTTTTCATACCATTTTTGTTGCCCGCTTCTAACTTTCTTTTTAAACGGATAAATTTTAGCCATTGAAAAGGTCATTTCAGGAAGAGATAATGATATCGTTGAATCTCTTGAATTTTGGCTGTGCCTAAGGTTAGCTGACATATTAAAAGGAGTATTTTCCCAGCGTTTAGTGTATGATATACTTGATGATTTTTGTGTTTGCAAATAACTATTTGCTGTATATGCTGTTGAGTTTTGTTTTTCAAAACCACTGGTCGAAAAATTTACACTGGCACTAAAATTCCTGCTTGGATTTGCTTTCGCATCCTGGCTATGTGTCCAGGCTATCCTGAATTGTGGAGTTCTTTTGTAATTGTCTAATCCTTTCTCTCCTGCAACATTTACATTGTAGCTAAAATCAAATGAACCTGAAAAATGATACAAATACTTGTAGTTAGTGTGTAATTTGGTTGCCCATGATCCTTTTGAATAAATATCGCCCTTTACCGAAAGGTCGAAATAATCATTAGCAGCCCAATAATATCCACCTTCCCGTAAAAAAAATCCACGGTTCGCTTCTTCTCCATATGTGGGGATAATAATTCCCGATGAATAAGTAGTTGTATTAGGGAAATATCCGAAGGGAAGTATAGGGAAATAAAGTGGGAAATCTTCAAGAACCATATAAGCCGGGCCAGTCACAATTTTGTTATTTTTAATAACCTTTGCTTTAGTCAAATGCAGGTAAAAGTGCGGATGGTCTGCATCACAGGTTGTATATTTCCCGTCTTTCAGAATAAATTCATCAGCTGATATTTTTTTTGTGCGCTTACTATGAATAAATCCTTCACCTTGTTCGGTCCTGACTTCGGTAATTATCCCTTTTTGAGTTTCAAAATTATACCGCATTGTTTTTGATTCAAATTCATCCCCGCCATCCATAAATATTGGCTCACCTTGTATAACACCTGCCGTGTCAAGAACTCCTTCTGCATATACTTCTTTTGTTTCAAGATCAAGAATAATATAATCAGCCGTTAAAACTATTTGCTGATATGTGACTTTTGCATTCTTATATAAGTATACTTTTTGTCCATCAAGGGAAAATACAATTGAATCAAGCGCGTTATAAACAATAGGAGCTTCAAGAAATGGTGGTTTTACCGAATCAATAGAAATTGTATCCACTTCTTGTGAAAGTGTATCAATCGGAATAAAAAGTTCAGGTAGTGTATCAATTGGCTCACTATATACAGGGATGTCTTTACTTAAATCCTGGCCTAATAATATTCCAGAAACAAAAATCAATATATGTGTTAAATAAATTTTAATCAAATCAGAATTTGTTTTCAATTTCCCTTTAGCCTTGGTGTGCAAAAATAAAAATAAGGGTAATACAAAAGAGCTAATAAATGTAAAATAATTTTAATATTTCTATTTTTGTCAATAAACAAAGCAAATGAGTCTTAGAATTAAAATATTTATCTTCCTAATTTTTATAATCGCCACACAGATTAATGCACTGGGGTCGTATAATTCAACTATCAGTTATGATACTGAACCCGGTTTAAATGTTGTTATTATTGATCCGGGCCATGGTGGAAAGGATTTTGGCACCAGTGTTGGCGAAATCAAAGAAAAAGATATTGTGCTTGATATAGGTTTAAAGCTTGGTAAACAAATATCACAAGCATTTCCAGGTATAAAAGTAGTATACACACGTAAAAAGGATATTTTTATTCCTTTAAATAAACGAGCAGAGGTTGCTAATAACTCAAAAGCTGATTTATTTATTTCTATCCATGCTAATTATGTCGGGGTGAAATCAGTATCGGGAACTGAAACATTTGTTTTAGGAAACCACAGAAGCCAGGATAACTTAGAAATTGCGAAGAAAGAGAACTCAGTTATTTTGTTGGAAGAAAATTATATAACAACCTACGAAGGATTCGATCCAAATTCACACGAATCATACATTATGTTTGAAACTGTTCAAAATGTATATCTTGAACAAAGCCTGCAATTTGCTTCTTTTGTACAGGGGCAATTTAAAAGGGAAGCAAAACGCAATGACAGGGGAATTAAAATGGCAGGATTCCTGGTTCTCCGGGAAACTACTATGCCAAGTGTTTTAGTTGAAACCGGTTTTATTAGCAACGAAGCAGAAAAAATATATATAAATAGCGAAGCCGGAAAATCAAATCTTGCAAATGCAATATTCGAAGCATTTTGTGATTATAAAAATATTATTGATGAAAAAAGTAGTTTTAATTTAAATGTTTTGAGTACTTCAGAAACAGTACTTCCTGAATCAAATTCATCTGAAACAAAAATTATCACTGAACCAAAGGCCAGGGAAATTATCAAATTAGATACTGAAAAATCAAATGATAATAAGAGTGAATCAATTATTAAAATAGATGATTCTACAATCTGGTTTAGAGTGCAAGTTGGAGTTACATCAAGGCAAATAGACTTAACTTCTTCTAACTTTAATGACGAAAAGGATATAATTGAATTACAATCTGGAAAGTATTATAAATATTATATCGGAAAGTATAAAGATTATAATCAGGCTTCAATAGAAAAAGTAAGGCTTAATAAAAAATTTGAAGGAGCTTTTGTAGTTGCATTCGATGGTAACAAAACTATTCCAATAAAAGAAGCAATTCAAAAAACAAAAGAATAAATTTATCAGTAACTTTGTTTTTAAAATAAACACAACATGAAAATTTCAAAATTTGCCAAATTCGGTGCTCTTATTGTGTTTACAGTTGCTGTTTTCATATGGGGGTTGAGTTATTTAAAAGGGCACGATTTTTTTAAATCTGCAAGTTACTATCATATAATATATGACCGTATAGAAGGATTAGTGCAATCAGATGCAGTAACTTTAAATGGTTACCAGGTAGGCCAGGTAAAAGCGGTTTCGTTTGCCGGTGATGGAACTGGAAATCTGGTTGTTACAATTTCAATTGACGGAGATATAAAAATACCGGTTAATTCAGTAGCCCGAATTGTAAGTAGCGATATTATGGGCACAAAATCTATTAAATTGATATATAATCCCAACCAGGAGGTATATAGCCACAACGATACAATACCAGGTGCAGTTGAAAGCGATTTAAAAGAACAGGTTAGTTTACAGGTACTGCCACTAAAAGCAAAAGCTGAACAATTACTGGCAACCATTGACTCTGCTATTACAATTTTAACTGTCATTTTCAATGAAGATGCAAGAGAAAACCTTTCTGAAAGTTTTAAAAATATTAACCTTACAATTTCAAATATTGAGGAAACTTCTTTTGCGTTAAAAGAATTAATTGCCCGTGAAAGTGGAAATGTTAGTACTATTGTTAGTAACCTTAATGAAGTAACTGAAAACTTCAATAGTAAATCAAATGAATTTGAGAATATTATTACAAACCTTTCATCCATAAGCGATTCTTTGGCAGCTATCCCCTATTCACCCTTAATAACATCAATTGCCGAGGCAACAAAACATATTGAAAACATCGTATTAAAACTTAATTCAGAAGAGGGTACAGCCGGATTACTGTTAAATGATCCACAATTATATGAAAACCTGTTAACACTTACCGATGATCTGGATAGGCTTACGCGTGATATCAGGTTAAATCCAAAACGATATGTTAATTTTTCAGCATTCGACCTTGGTAAAGAAGTATATATCACTTCATCGCCAAATAATAAATCGGAAGATATTAT
>JABMQB010000332.1 GCA_013203525.1 Mariniphaga sp. | reverse complement strand
GAATCGCTGAGGAAAAACAAAATGAAAAAATCTCAAAAAAATTAATAATTTTGGTCTGGAAGTCATTCTTTTTTTGTGGCACAACATCACCGAAACAAGTGGCACAATTACACCGAAATATCAAATAACCATTAAAATCAATTAGAGCCGCAATCGACATTAATTTAAAAGTTCTTTGGGAATAAAAACCAACCAGAAGTAGTAATAATATTATTATGATAAAATTTAAATTATAAAAATTTATATTAAAACTTTTATAATAAAGTAAAGCTATAAATATTATCCCCACAACAATTGCAAATAACCAAACTCTGGTAAGAGCACGGGCAAAACTTGTTATAATATATTTCTTTGTTTTTCCCGTAAGAATATAAAATGAAATAGTTGCACCCAAAATGATAAAAAAACCAAATGCTGAGCCATATAAAAAGTATATAATTACATCTTTTGGAATTTCTATCTTTAGCAATAGACTAATTCCCAGAAAAATAATAGCAGAGAAAATACTGGAAAAAAAATACAATAGAAATTCTATAAAAAAAGTTTTAATGATAAATGGGAAAATATTGTTTATCTCTATTCTATATTGAATTTCCTCCAAAATAGAGACAGGCGAAAATTGCAACCTGAACAAATAATGCAAAAATGTGTATCTAAGGATTTGCATGAATTACAATTGTTAGGTAGAAACAATCAAAAAACAATACTTTATCTATTATTGTTTAATTATTTCTGTTAGTTTAATTACCCATGATTTACCAAATAATGTAGTATAAACTTGAAATTCTTTTTTCATCAATCTATTTTCATATTTAATTTTAATTAGAATTGCTGCAATCCAAAAAGATAGACATAAATATGCAATTACATTATTTACCATAAATACAATACATGCCATTGCTAATGTTTCAAAATAATACATTGGATGATCTAGATGCTTATAAAGACCTGCTGTTATTAATTTATGATCTTTCAAAATTTCTACATGTGGGCTATGGTAAATACCGAGTTGCCTACGTGAAACTAATACTAAAATTAAAGAAACTATTGAAAAAGGAGAAAATATAATAACCTTTATTAATGGAATATTCGATTCAGAACTAAAATAAATGATATAAATTACACCGGTAATTATTGTAAGGTAATATAAAAGATGAATACTATGAAGATTTTCTCTATATTTTAGTTTCCCATTTTTCCATTTCATATACTTTATATATAAATATATAGAATGCAGGAATATAATTCCAAATGTTAAAAATATTAACCCTGTTGGAAAATTTTTTACAATTGACTCAATCATATGATATTTGTACATTAATATTGATGTAAATATTATGATTTTTATATAACAAATACATTAAAATTATATTAAAGAACATAATTCCTCCTAAACAATATGTATGCAATTTAATCATTTATTACGAAATCAGAAAAATATATTACATTTTATCCTTGCATCTATGTACCACTCGTTTCCAAGCAGGAGGTTGGTGGAGATAAGGAACCGTACTTGCAGTGGAGAAAGATTCTCTGTTTCTTTTTTAAAGGCAAGGTTTTAAGTGTAATCCCTATTCAACAGCTGACCTCCTTCTTATATTCCCATAAATACAGGTTTTATCGTTACACCAATCGCACTGGTATCCTTTTTGCCTTAATTCAGCACCAATACCAATTATTCCGGAAACTGATTTTACAGGGCTCATTAATGAAGAATCGGAAAGTGAAACTCCACAAAAATTTTCAGGCATTAATGAAAAAAGCATTTGCTGTTCACCAACGCTCCAGTTGCAGTAACCCGGCGAATAACGATCTGATATTCCCAGCTCCTGCTTTTGCATTTCGATTAGCAGTCCAGCTTGAATTTGATCCATCGCCTTTTCAACTGTAACCGAACCAATTACATCCATAACATAGCCTTCCATTAATTGTCCGGCACTCATTAATTCTTTTGAATAATCAGAGATATCTTTTCCTGCTGTACAAACGAATAAAGCTGCACTAGTTGATTTTTTTAATCGAACCGATACAATTTTCCCGGGATGAAATTCTATTTTGTTTACCCTGATTATTTTTTCAGAGGTTAATATTTCCGCATCAGAAAAAATTTGATACCCTCCCTGAATATTGCATAATTCCGGTGCCTTTCCCAATCCTTCTTCAATCATACTGGGAAAAGGTTCAGGGATTTCCCCATTATAACCCATTAAAAGCCCGATGTCTTCCAGGCTTATATTTAATTCTTCAAATTTAAATTGATACTCTTTTATCACGGATAATTCTCGGTTTAAATAATCTTATAAACATATAATTTGCTTCCTTCGCGAATACTTATAATCCTTTGCGGTTAAAATCCTAACCGCCAAGGTCGCCAAGTTCACGCAATGTACGCTAAGATTTATAATTTATTGACAACACGTTTAATTCCATGTTTTATTAAAGCAACATTGAAATTAATTAATAATCCAAGTTTACAATCTGATAATTTCAGATACGTAAGTACCTGCGCCAAATGGACATCATTCAGTGCTTCCACGGATTTTATTTCAATTTTAACTTTTTTCTCTACAAGGATATCAACCCTGTATCCAACTTCAAGTTTAACTTCTTCATATATTAAAGGCAATGGTTTTTCCTTTTCAATAAAAAGCCCTGCTTTATTTAATTCATACGAAAGGCATTCCTGATAAGAACTTTCCAAAAGTCCTGGTCCCATGTTGCGATGAACTTTTAATGCCGCATTAACAATTATTGCCGACAATTCATTTTCGTTCAGGTTGGTCATAACATTTATTTAAAATTTATTTCATTTGCGTTCTTTGCGAAACCTTAAAATCCTTTGCGGTTAAAATCTTAACGCAAAGGTCGCCAAGCTTACGCAATGTTCACAAAGGTATTTAGTTTACGAGTGCGGCGATTGCAGCACCTAAAAGGCTTGAATTTTCAACCTCTACAATTTCGTAATAACGTTTGTTTTCGCCCGAAAGGAATTCCTGTAAAAACTCTTCAAACATTTTTTGGAAATTGTTGAGTTTATAAAAAGTGGTTCCTTCAATTGTCATTAATACTGGTTTTTCAGATGTTTTTGTTTTTCCCGATTTTAAAATAACAGCAGCCAGGTTTGCTGCAACAAGTTTTGCCGCTCTTTCAATTAATCCATTAATAATTATAGCTGCATTTTCTTTGTCTTCATCTGTTATTAAAACTTTAGCTAAATCATTTTCCACTAAATCAATTCCACAAACAAATTTGTTTACTTCTTCTGAAGAGAGTTCGGGTAAATTTGTAATTTTTGATTTTGCGGTATCTGAAAATATTCCTTCATCGGCTGCAATTTTTAATGCCGTAATACAAAGGCCTCCAAAATAACCACCTGAAAACATTTTTTCAAATGAATAACGTCCCGGATTTTTTGTTGTATTATCAAATGCTGTGTCTATATCGGTAACCGGGGCATTTCCAAAATTACCCGATTCGATATTAATGATCTGACTACTATTAAGATTCAGGTTTGGTGTTTTAGTAATATTTGAATTTGCTTCGATATAACTTGTATTTGTTCCTGTTCCCAGGATAAACCCGATATAGGTATCATACGATTTTCCGGCAGTAGCAGCTTTCCCGGCTAAAAGTGTTGATACGGTATCGTTCATTAAAACCAATTGTTTTTCAGGGGTTCCCATTGCTGCCAGCATTTGTTCTCCTACCATTTCGCCAATTACTTCCGGAGCTTTAACTTCCTTACTCCATTCGATCAATTTACCATCTTTGTTTGGAAAAATTTCAGCAGCATAGGAAAAACAGAATCCAATTTTTTCTGATACAGCTTTATAATCATCAAGGTATTCAGCAAAAGTGTCAAAGAATTCTTTCTTTGAGAATTCCCTATCGATTGCCGGCATTTTATAATGTTGAATATTTTCAGTAATCAATTTTAGGTTATCGTCGAAATAAACTGTTGCTACACGGAAATTTGTTCCGCCTGCATCAATTGCAACTACTGGTTCGTTTGCTTTTACATCTCCTTCAGCCTCAATATATGTCGGAAGCATCATTAACGAACTTTTTTCTCCTTTAAGTCCTGCTTCCATATCGCCAATAAAAGTGCTTACTAAATTTTGCATGTTAAGCTGAGAAGCCAGCATTTGATGTGATTCGAGAAACTTTTCTGTTTTATTCATAGTTGTTTTATTAATTGTACTTTATAATGCTCCTTCAATTTTGAAAACCCAGGCATACTGGCTTGGATTAATTATAGGATTTAATTCCGGAGCGATTATTTTTATTGTTTTTCCTGATCTTTTAAAATTAACTTTTTTATCCACTCCCAGCATAGAAACTTTGTTTGGTTTTTTTTCACATTTTACCTCAATCGGATATTCAGGGAATTTTGTACAATGAACATAAAGGTCCTTCCCTTTTTTAGTGAAACTTACATTTTCCTGTTTATTCTTATTGGCGCCTTCCCATTTTCTTGTTTCGTAAATTGCCTCTCCGTTTACTTCGAGCCATTTTCCAATATCGAGCAATCGTTGTTGTTGGATAACCGGGATACGTCCATCTGCGGTAGGTCCAATATCGAGTAAAAGATTTCCTCCACCTGCAATTTTTTCAATTAACATATCAATTAAGGCTTTTGATGACATGTAATTGTCAAGGTCTTCTATTTGATTATAGCCAAATGATGTTCCAATACCACGGCATTCTTCCCAGGGATGAGCCACTTCATTTATATCCTCAACATCGCCATAAACATGGCCATATTCAGTCGTGAAATAGCCACCTAGTTTACCTCTTGTCTCGCTTCCCCAACGGTCGTTAATACAAATGTTTTCTTTAACAGGCGATTCATTAAAAAGCCACGCAAGGAATTCGGTGCTTTTCCATTTTTCACTTGGGTGGTCCCATTCACCATCGGTCCATAAAAAATCAGGTTCGTATCGGGTAACCAAATCTTTCATTTGGGGAATCATGTGGTGGTCGACGTATGCTTCCAGATTATTTTGATAGGTTGGATTAAACCACTCATAAAGCGAATAATAAAATCCCATGTGCAATCCGGCATCTTTAACTGCTTTGCTTAAATCGCCACAAATATCACGGTGAGGACCGATATCAACACTATTCCAGTTCCAACTTTGTTGGCTGGGCCAGAGGGTAAATCCCTCATGATGTTTTGAAGTAAGTACCACATATTTAGCCCCCGACTTTTTGAATACATCAGCCCACTGAACAGGATCCCAGTGTTCAGCTTTAAAATCTCCGGCAAAATCCTGATAAAGAAAATCTTCGCCATACATTTTGTTGTGATAATCACGGAACATTTTTCCGGCTTCACTTTCTTCCATAATTCTCTTCCAATACCATTCCGAGTATTTGGCATAAACACCAATATCTTCGTTGGCCGGAGCCCATGCCGGAACTGCATAAACTCCCCAGTGGATAAAAATTCCAAACTTAATATCCTCGAACCATTCCGGGGTTGGGCGGCTGTTAATTGATTCCCAGTTTGCTGAGTACTTTTTTTGTCCATATGTTGTAATAACAACCAGAAGAATAATAATTAAAAGAATCGTTTTTTTCATATCTTAAGTTTTATCAATTTATTAACCGTTAACTGAATACTGCAACTGCCAACTGAACTAATTCCCGTTAAATTCTTTGATAGCATCAAGCATAGCTACAATATTTTTAACCGGTACATTTGCCTGAATATTATGAACGGTATTAAAAACAAATCCGCCATCTTTTGAAAAAATATCACATGTTCGTAGCACTTGTTCACGTACTTCTTCAGGTTCTCCAAACGGAAGCATTTTTTGAGTATCTACTCCTCCACCCCAAAAAACAAGGTCGCGCCCATATTTTTGTTTAAGTTTTACGGGATCCATTCCGGCAGCATTAATCTGTACCGGATTTATGATATCGAATCCTGCCCGTATAAATCCATCCATAAATGATTCGACAGCACCACACGAATGTTTAAAGGTTTTCCATTGTGTATTTTCATGAATCCAATCATTTGTTTTTTTGTAATATGGTAACCACATATCGTCAAATTGTTCGGGTGCACAGAAGGTAGAATTCTGTGTTCCAAAATCAGTTCCGCATACAAACATCGCATTAACTTTGTTGCCTACCCGATCATAAATTTGCCGCATGTTTTCAATGGCAATTTCAACCTGTTTTTCAAAAAGCGATTTGATATAATCGGGGCGCATTACAGTGCTCATATACCATTCAGCTACATCCCGAATTCCCTTCGGATGTTTTAGTTGTAATCCTGGAACCAGGGCAATATCACCAAGTGCCGTTCCGCCAAAACCTGCGATTACTGCTTTCCCGGTTTCATATGTTCTGTTAACTTCGTGTTCCCAAAAATCTAAATCCTCTTCTCCAATTAATCCAAATTCCTGAAGGTTGTTTTTAACATCAAGCTCTTCTTCAATAATTGGCTCCTGCCTGATAATGGCATCAAAAAAGTACCCGGTTTTTGGCATTTTAGCCGATGGAGGTACTGATATGTCCCCTTCAGGGTACATTAAAATATTACCATCAATATCAGAGCTGACCATAAAATTTTCGGGAACTGAAACTAACTGTCCCCACGGTGTTTGCCATTCTTTAAATGGTGAATGATTATAAAAACCAAACATACTGTTCCTTCCCCATGCTCCTATTACATCAATCCCAATTGTTTCAATTAACTCATTGTCAACTTCACCCAGCATTTGAAAAGGTTCAATAACGCGAACAGGCTTTTCTTCCAGATTATAATGCTTTCGAAGTGCTGCAACTGCCTGAATATGGATTCCTGTAACTCCTGTTGCACCCATGTCAAAAACAATCTTATCGGGCTGTTTGTGGTTAATGGTTTTTAAAAATTGTTCCCTCGAGTTCATATTGATAGGTTTTTGTCTATTAAATTCTGGCTAAATAAAAAGATTCCTTTCTATGTTTTGCACGATATAAATATATCATTTTACTATAATCTTCAAATCTCTCACTTAATACTAATTTTTTCCCAGGCTTTTAAAATAACGCCCTCTTCAGGATTTTCAAATGGGCCAGCCGTTGGATTATTTGTGTTTCTTTTGGTACCAAAATAATCATATTCAACTTTTAATGGTAATCCATCAACGTTTTCGTAGGCTTGGTTCGGGATAATAGCTTTGCCAAGTATACTGGATGTAATCAGTTTATTATTCATTTTTTGAATATCTTTTTTAAAATTCATACTGATATAGGCTTCATCCGGGTATCTTGATATTTTTATATTTGGATTGTAATTTATAACTAAACTATTTTTTTCATTATCGAATGTATTTGCGCCATTTAGATACACGTTTCCATCGACAAACATTGGTAATTCAGCAGAGTTATAAACTTTTAATCCGGAGAATCTCATTTGCCCCTCTTCAGCACCTCCAATAAAAATATTATTATAAAACCGGTTATCGCCACATTTGGTAGTTCTTAGTCCACCTACCTCGGTTGAATGAGGTAATTGAAATGGGGTTTCCCGGCTTTGTGGGCGAAGTTCAATATTTCCGGCAATTAAATTGTGAACATAAGCTCCCCCTTCCGACCAATCTCTAATTGCTAAATCTGAAAGTAAAATGTTGTTATCAATCAAAAATGGTCCGTGGTTTACCTCCACAAAAATATCATCGCTTGTGTTGTTGTAAAGCAAGTTTCCTGTAACGCGTGTTCCTTGCGCCATCCAATCAAGCCAAAGCCCACGGCCACAGTTTGAGAGTCGGTTGTTTTTAATAAGCATGTCAATAGAAGCATGAATTTTTATGCCACCCATTTCAGCTCCTGTAAATTGCCGTTTTGTCCAGATATTATAAATGTTGTTGTTTTCGATAGTACTGAAAACTCCTCCCATGCTACCACAAATACCTGTTTGTCCACAATCAGAAATGGTATTGTTTCGGATAATATGCGAGCCAATATTTTCTTTACTCCAGCCTTTTGCTAATGCTCGTTTTATGGTTTCAACATAACCTTCGGCAGAATTTTCCGATGTGTTATCAAATTCATCCCCATGTTTTCCAAGTGTAATCCCCGAGCATTTCGAATTGCTGATTATGTTGTCCTCAATTATCCAGCCCTTACTCCAGTTTGTTCCGATCAGCCCTATTTGTTCTGCTGTTGGAGGTGCCCATTGAGTGGCTGCCTGGCTCATCCGGAAACCGCTGATAGTAATATAATTAATTCCTGTTTTTTCGGGATAAAAACAACTTCGTCGAACATTTATTTCCACTAATTCATTGTTTGGATCTGAATCATGGAAATTGGCGTAGATATAGGTATTTTTCATATCACTTTCGCAAAACCATGTGAAGGTTGAACCTTCAGGATCCCAATTATCTTTTACAGTCTCCGGGTTTAATACTTTTTCTAATAGGGGCATTTCCCAAAATGATTTTCCGTTTAGGTAAACTTCACCCGTGTGATGAATCCTTCCTAAATCGTTAAACCAGTCGCCTTTAATTAAATCTTTATACGGATTGTATTCTTCTAACAATGAATTTGGAACGATTGTTTTCCATACCGTACCTGAAAACTTTTTCCAATCTTTTATTACTTCCGAACCTTTGATTTCAACTATTTCATCTTCAGCTGCCCGGTAAACAATTCTTTTTGCTTCCGATTCTCCTCCTCGGACAGGTCTTATTCGCTCGCGGTAAACTCCTTCGTGAACAGTAATTATATCGCCTGGTTGGGCTACATTAGCCGCAGCCTGAATGGTTAAAAATGGGGAATCTACTATCCCTGAATTTTTATCACTTCCGGTTTTTGAAACATGGTATTCTTTTGCAGAAACCATAAAAGAGAGGATTAATAAAATTAATACAAGTTGAAGCTCTTTCATTATTTCAGGTTTTTATTAAATTACACTACTTGTTTTTAATTACTCTTTCACTAACATCTTCTCTAATTTTTCAAGAGATTCATTTTTTGTTTCAGGCAGGAATTTATAAATCACAAAAAATCCGATGACACAAATAACAGCATAAATCCAAAACGTAATAGCTGAACTTAACAATTCAACTAAAATAGGAAATGTAAGTGTTAAAATATAACAGGCAACCCAAAGCGCAAAAGTTGCAACCGACATGGCTACACCCCTTATTTTATTTGGAAAAATTTCTGAAAGAACAACCCAAACTGTAGGACCTAATCCAAATGCAAAAAACGCTGGTGTTAAAATAATAAACGAAAGCAATAATGTTCCTTCAGTGTTTCCGCTTTGAAACAAAAAGCCAATTACAATGTAGCAGACAACCATTCCGGCTGAACCAATTAATATTAATAATTTTCTTCCAAGTTTATCAATAACACGCATGGCAATGATTGTAAAAACAACATTCATAACTCCAATAAGGGTTGTTTGGAATAATGCCGCATCGACACCCAGATTAGCTTTGGCAAAAATATCGGGGGCATAAAAGAAAATTACATTAATGCCTGACCATTGTTGAAAGACAGCCAGGAAAATTCCTAAGAAAAGAATAAACCGGTATTTCTTTTTGAAGGCTTGTTTAAGTGTTCCTCTTTTTTCGTTTCCTTTTAATGATTCGTTAATTTCGTTGATTTCAAATTTGGCAAAATCAGAACCTGCAATCCGGGTTAAAATTTGGCTTGCTTTAGCTTTGTTATTTTTTGCTACCAGCCAGCGTGGGCTTTCGGGAATAATAAAAAGCGCAAAAAAGAAAAATATAGCTGGAACAGCTTCAGCAGCAAACATCCATCGCCACGCATTTTCTCCAACCGGCAGCAAAAAGTAGTTTGAATAATAAGCTAAAGAAATACCTATTACAATTGTTAATTGGTTGATTGAGCCCATCCGTCCACGAAACTCGCCCGGAGAAACTTCAGCAATGTAAACCGGAGCAAGCACTGAAGCTCCACCTACGGCAATACCGCCAAGAATTCTATAAAAAACAAATACCGGAATTGAACTTGCAAGTCCACTTCCAATAGCTGATACAGCAAACAATACGCTGGTAACCAGTAATACTTTTTTTCTCCCAAAGCGATCGCCAAAGCGTCCACTAAACGATGCTCCAATAATACAACCAATTAAAGCACTACTGACAACCCAGCCTTTCATGGTTTCGTTAAGCCCAAAAAAATCCTGTATAAATGTAATTGTTCCAGATATTACGGAAATATCGAATCCGAAAAGTAGTCCGCCAAGGGCAGTGACAAATGAAATAGTTAAAAGATAACCGAAGTTTACTTTCATTCAAAAAGGCTTAGTTGTTAGCCACCGAAAATACAAAATAAGCCTGGGTTTTCACTCTTATTTCTTTTAAAATTTGAATGGGATTGTTTACAAATTAAAGAGTTTTAGATGCCATTTTTTACATCCAGCTTTTTTCAGAAATTTCAGTATGATATAAAAGGTAATCATAAATTTGTTTAGCAATAGATTCATTGATATAAGGAATAGTCATCGAACCGGATGCATTGGTTAATTGCAAACTTGCAAGTGACCTTCTTTTCTGAAAAATAGTTTGCCTGAATTCAACCGATTGAATTTTGAATAATTCCATCTGTTTCCACTTGTGTTCAATTGCTCCTTTCGAAATACGTATTTGCTGGTTATTTATTCTGAAATATCTTTTTCGTAATATTAATACCGAATACCAGGCAGTTGCACCTAACCATAAAGCAACGGCTAACCAATATACCCATTCGTTGTATAAAAAAGGCGCACTTAATAAAGTTGGAAGCCACCCAATAAATAACCATAATCGCCTGAAATAATATTTATTGGTGAATACTTTTGGTGAATTGTTTAGCTTTTCTTCTCCAAATAAATCATCTTTAAGCATTTCGAGATGGTTATTGAAACAGCCTGGTGCATCAACCAATTGTTGAGCCTTATTGTTTTGTCCGCTAACTGCCTGCTTGAAAACCAGATTATAAATTCCAAAAAGTTGTTTAACAGGTCCGGTTTCCCAGTTTAATTCCTGAATCTTATTGTAAGGCATTAATACATTTCGTTTGTTTACAAGCCCAGCTTTAACCCTAAAAGCTTTTTTACTTTTTAAAAGTTTAAAATCGAAATATTTAAAAACTGTTCTGAAAAGTGAAAATAGAACCGAAATAATCAGAAAAAATATAATCAAGAAGATGAATAATGCCAGGCTTGATTCCGATAGGAAATTGACTAATTCGCTGGAATACTCTTCTGCTTTTTCTTCGAATAAGTCCTGAATCTGATTGAATATTTGTGATCCAAAAGCAATAATAATTAATCCCGTACGAATATGGTTTTGGCTGATTCCAATCTTTAGTAAATCGATGGGATTTAAGGATAAAACCAGTTTTTCATCTACCTCGGATGCTTCTGATATTTCTGAATTCTCATTACTGGTGGAAGTTGATTTTGCGTTACTAAGATAATTATGCAAAGCATCGGCATATGGTTTTTCAAGGGCATGGATTTTTAGCTCCTTTGAAACAGTGCCTGCTGTATCAATTTCAAGTGTTAGTACATTTAATAATTGTTGGATAAGGTTTTGTTTTGTATTAACCGATTGAATCCGGTCAAGTGGAATTGAAAGCGTTTTTTTCTTTAAATACCCCTTTTTTAATATAAACTCATCTTCAGTAACATAAAAATAGAAGTTCAGGTAGTATAGTATTGTATGTATAATAAGCAAAGCCAGTATTATTAGTAAGACAATACTTATAAGGTTTTTATTGTCGAGTATATTTTTTTGAAGGACAACAACAGCTATAAGTGCCCAAAACATCCGTATAGCCTGCCTTATTGATTGGAGGAATATAATTGCAAGCCCTTTAATAGCTTGTCTTGTAGGTTTACTTAAATCAATCTTATTCATGTTCGCTTATTTTTTCCGATAAGAATGATTTTAGGTTATTG
>JABMQB010000331.1 GCA_013203525.1 Mariniphaga sp. | reverse complement strand
TGTTGGGATAATTTCAATTTTGGTGTTACCTTTTTTAAATCGGCGAACTTTAATTGCCAAAACCTAATTTCACTTTTTTATTAAAAAAAATATCATATTCATTTCAGAATAAAGAAGAATTGTAATTTTACCATTAAACTTAGTTTTTGATGAATATTGAATTTTTTATTGCAAAAAGGCTTTTTTTCGATAAAAAGAACAAACATATCGTATCGAAAAAAATAATAAATATTGCGCTTGCAAGTATCGCATTAAGCCTTGTAGCTATGATTATTTCAGTATCGGTGATTACCGGTTTTAAAGATGAAGTCAGGAATAAGGCTATTGGGTTTGGAGGGCACATCAGAATAATTAATTACGATTCCAATCTTTCCGCAGAAACACAAGCTATTTCCCAAAATCAGGCTTTTTTGCCCACCTTAAAAAACCTTGGATTTATTAAGTTTATTCAGGTTTTTGCCACTAAACCAGGCATTATAAAAACCGAAGAAAACATTGAGGGAGTAGTATTAAAAGGTGTTGGTACTGATTACAATTGGGACTTTTTTACAAAATACCTTATTGAAGGCTCAATCCCTCACATAAATGATTCCATTAGAATTAATGAAGTTTTAATTTCAGAAAAAACTTCAAAGTTAATGGGCTATGGAATAGGCGATAATGTATATGTATACATCATAAACGAAGAAGGCAAAACCAATACACGCCAATTTAAGGTTAGTGGAATTTTCAATACAGGATTAGAAGAATTCGACCGCCTGTTTGTAATAGTCGATATTAAACATATCCAACGGCTTAATAACTGGGAAAGCGATCAGGTTAGTGGTTTTGAAATTGTTATTAATAATTTTAAAGATTTAACATTTGCCGAATACCTTGTAAGAGAGTATGTTGTGAATTATCACCAAGACAACAGTGAATCATTACGTACCGAAAGTATAATCAGAAAATATCCTCAAATATTTGATTGGCTCTCGCTTCTCGACATGAACGTATGGATTATTATAATATTAATGACCCTTGTTGCTGGTATAAATATGATATCAGGACTATTGATTTTAATATTAGAAAGAAGTTCGATGATTGGGATCCTGAAATCATTGGGAAGCCCCGACCATAGCATTAGGAAAGTATTCCTTTACCTTTCCGGCTTTCTTATTTCACGTGGACTACTTTGGGGTAATGTTATTGGTGTCCTTTTTATTCTAATTCAGAAATATTTTAAATTAATGCCTCTGGATGCAACTTCGTATTACGTCTCACATGTTCCTGTAAACCTGTCAATCATTCATTTAGCGGTTTTAAATATTGGTACAATGGTGGCTGTTCTTTTAATGCTTTTAATACCGGGCTCAATTATCAGCAAAATTTCACCTGAAAAAACAATTCGATTTGATTAGTGAATAATAATAAAGACTATCTTTGCATTCTATTATCAAAGAATATGTTTTTTTTAGGATCGACAGGACCCATACTTACTTTTTTACTGACGTTTATTTTGCCTCTGTTTTTACTAACGGCAAAACAAACCAGCAAAACTGTATTTTCAATTGCAGATAATCCTGTAACCTTAAGTATTCAATCACATGCAGAATATTCTAACGACTTTGAAAATTCAATAACACAGGAAAATTACATTTCCTGTGCTGATAATTTATATGCAGATTGGTTTGTAAAAAACATTACAAAAATTTACCCCGTTTATAAATACCCTCGAAAAAATCTTTTTGTAAATTTAAATTACTCAGGCAATAAAGCTCCTCCCATGTTTTGTTAATTTCAACAAAACCTATAATTTTTTTTACCGAATTTTATTAATTAAAATCAATTCTAATGAACAGAATTAAAACAGCCATTCTGTTGAGTTTGGCACTTGTTATTTCAACATTGTCAATAGCTCAAAACAATATAAATAATGTATACGGAACAATTACCGATTCAGAATCAAATGAAATTCTGGTTGGAGCAAATATTATTATTAAAAACACAACGCTGGGAGCAGCATCAGATAAAGATGGGAATTATAGCCTCTCAGGACTTAAAAACGGCAATTATGTATTAAGAGTTAGTTATTTTGGATTCGAAACTATTGAAAAAGAGATATCATTAACGGGTTCGCCTGTTAATATAAATATAGAACTGGTACCTGCAACAATCGACTTAAATGCAGTTGTGGTTACAGGAACCCGAACCGAAAAAACCTTAAAAAATACACCTATACTAACGCAGTCAATTTCCGCAAGAGAATTAGAAAAAAAAGATATTAATGATATTGCACAGGCACTTGAAAACATAATTCCCGGAATTGAGTTTTCGAGCCAGGCTCAAGGAAAATCAATTAGCCTTCAAGGTATTGATCCTCAGTATATGCTTTTTCTTGTTGATGGTGAAAGACTGGCAGGTGAAACATACGGAGATATAGATTACGGTAGGATAAATATGGCTGACATTGAACGTATTGAAGTTGTTAAAGGCACAAGCTCAACACTATATGGTTCAAATGCTTTAGGAGGAGTAGTAAATATTATAACTAAGTCGCCATCAAGCAAAGCAAGCCTTGCTGCTTCTACACGATTATCAAATTATAACACTCAGAGCCATCGTGTAAGTTTTGGATCGAAAATTGGTAAAATATCTTCTCAAACTTCTTTAACTTTTGATAAAACGGATGGTTACGATTTATTGGAAGGAAATTCATACCGTACACAGGAAAAGGAAGATGCTCTTGTATTTAACCAGCATTTGAAATACTCACCAACCGAACAACTTTTAGTTGAAGGAAATCTTTCGCTCTTAAATAAAAACAGAGAAAATACCTCTGAGAATCTTTATGACAGGCGAAATAAGGATTTTTCTTACGGACTTAAAACAAGCTATTTTATAAATCCAAAAAATAGCATCAGTTTAAGCTGGAATTCCGACAATTATGAACTATTAAATAAAATTGATGACAATACTCTTGAATCAGATTATGAT
>JABMQB010000030.1 GCA_013203525.1 Mariniphaga sp. | reverse complement strand
TTTTTTAATGAGATATCAAATGAAACAACTTTATACCCGGTTTTACAGAAATTATTTGCAACCCAGGCGCTGCCACAACCTACATCAAGGATTAGTCCTTTTTCAGAAGGAACTTTGCTTGAAATATATTCTCTTACACGACGCTCATTATGACGTACTGCGCCATGTTGTTTCTGAAAATAATCATATTCATGTGCGTCTTTTTGATAATGGTCGGTGTATTCAAATGTTGACCCAAATTCCTTATGAAGATTAGATTCCTTGATTGCTGATTTATTTTCAACCAACATTACCGGAATACCATTTTTAACAGAATAAACATTCGAACATCCGGAACACTTAATTTGATTTTCTGTAAAATTTAATTCATGGTTTTCACATGCAGGACATTGAATTATTTCGTCAAGTATATTATTAAATTTATTCATTTACTCTTTCAGAATAATTAAACTTAAAATTAGTACATAATAATAAATACAACGATTAGTATTACACTATAAACGGCCAATGGAAGGACAGGAATGTATTGACCGGGCTGTATTTTTAATCGGAACTTATTATATAAAACCCAAATGATTTTCTGTAAAATATAGGCAATAACAGTTGCAAAAGCCACACCTTCAATTCCCCAGAATTGGATGAAAAGTAAACTAAGGGCAGCATTCAAAACAAATTCAGCCAATGAAGCATACATAACAATATTTGTTTTTTTCAAGCCAATTATTATTGGATGTGGAAAAACCAATCTCGAAGATATCAGAAGCAAGTAGATATTAAATATGCTTGCACTTTTTGCAAATTCTTCGTTAAAAATGCGTGGATATAACCAATTGCTGGTTAGAAGGAATACGACTGTTAATGGGAAAAGGAAATGCATCATATTACCTGATTTTTTTTTTAATTTTTTAAGAGCATCAGAAATTTTTCCGCCCTTTGAAAATTCTGGAATTATGGCTATACTGAATGCATTGGCAATTAAAACGACAAAGGGTAATTCTTTTGCTCCATATCTGAAAACTGCAAAAGTAGCTGCATCAAATCGGTTTAAAACAATTACACCATCAACATAAATTGCTGAGCTGGCTAACAGTGCACTAATTATTAAGGGGAATCCAAACTTTAAATGCTCATTAATAAAAGTGGCCGAAAATATTGGTTTCGCATATTTCGAAAGTAGAGCAATAATCCATGTGTATCGTACTGCTGACATTATCAATAATCCTCCAATACTGTATTCCATTCCATAACCCAGGATTGGAGGGAGAGATATTATTAAAACTTGTATAGAAAAGGTTATTACCGCATAGCCTAAAATCCAGGCAGGCCTGTTTTTTAAAAGGTAGATATATTCAATCAAGTATGCAGGACAACTTAGAAAAATGTATGGTAATAGTAATCCGAAAAAAGGAATATCACCGGATTGGTTTAATAAATCAGCGATTAAATCCCTGAAAGACAGAAGTACTAAAATGACAATAATACTAAGCACAGTTATCAGGATAAAGGCATTAAATAACTCAGGTGACCTGGTTCCCTCTGTTTTACCAAACGTATTGTTATTTGAAGAAAGAGGCATGAACGATTGAATTAATCCATTAATCCAAAAAGAGCATAATAAGGTCGCAAGGAATAGGAAAATCTCAAATGAACCAATTGCCTCAGTAGTCAGGTTGCTTTTAGTAAATATTATACTTACCAGGAAAAATGAACCAAACCTAATAAGCTGGAACGCCTGAAGTGCAGAAATTGTATTTAAGTATTTATTGATAAAAATTTTTATCATGAAAAATGCTGAACCTGATTTTTAACTGTTCATATACTTCAACAAATGTAACTTTTATGGGCGTAAAAATAAACTCAGTTTTACGATTTTGGATTTTCACAGTATTAGTTTTGTATTTTTGTACTCCAAATATTTCGGAAAACATGAATATAATTTTTGATGACCTTAATGTAGATAAATCATTTCAGGAAATTTTAAATCAGATAAAATCTTTTCGAAATGGTGATGTCGCTGAAATTATGAAGCAAAAAGGCATTCAGTATAAAATGAATTGGGGAGTATCGGTTTTAGATTTGAAAGATATAGCTCAAAAATATTCTCAAAGCCATTTATTAGCACTCAAGTTATGGAATAAACAATGGCGTGAATCAATGTTACTGGCAACTCTCCTTGATGAGCCTAAATCAGTAACTGAAGAACAAATGGATTTTTGGACAAAAAGTTTTGAAAACTCTGAGATTGCAGAACATGCTGTGGCCAATTTATGGGTAAAATCTCCCTTTGCTTTTGTTAAAGCATTGGAATGGTGTAGGGGTAAAAAACATTTTGTCAGGTATTCTGGGTTGCAACTTATGGGACGTTTGGCAAAGGTCGAAAAAAATGCCATCGATGAAATGTTTGAACCTTTTTTTGAAGTGTTGGATCCTTTAACAAAAGATCCACAGTTGTTTACGGTTTTCTATCGGTCGTTTAACCTGATAGGATCACGTTCTGTGAAATTAAATAGAATTGCATTGGATTTTGTGCATGAATTGAATGAAAATGAATCGGAGAATGCGCAAAAACTTGCAAAGAATATTTTGGAAGAACTTACCAGTGATTTTATTCGGGATAGGTTAAAATTACCTTAACTGCAATCTTGTCATAAAAACTTTGATGGCAGGGAAATTGTTTTATTTTGAAAGATATTTAAAAAATAGAAAATGAATTTAACAAAATCATCAAATCCGGTATTTAAAGAACGGGTTTTTAGCAAGGGATATAATACATCAACGGAAGTGATGACTGTAAACGGCACAATTAATAAAACTGCCTTAATGCTTTTATTGGTTGTGGCAGGTGCAGTTTATATCTGGAATAAATTTTTTACTGCTATTGCAGTTGATCCGGCAGGAGGAATTGCAGCCGTTTTACCCTGGCTTGCAATTGGAGGAATAGGTGGTTTTATAACTGTTTTAGTCACAGTTTTCCGTCCAAGAAGTTCTGGAATTTCTGCACCTGTTTATGCTGTTTTCGAGGGATTATTACTTGGTGGAATATCAGCTATTTTTGAGTCAATGTATACAGGAATTGTAATGCGGGCAGTTGCATTGACTTTGGCTGTTTTTGTGGCTATGCTATTTTTATATCGCTCAGGTATTATAAAAGTTAACCGAAAATTTATGATGGGCGTATTTGCTGCAACCGGTGGTGTTGCATTGGTTTACCTTATGAGTTTTATTGGCGGTTTTTTTGGAGCCGACTTTTCATTTCTTTATGGGAATAGCAATTTTAGTATTGGATTCAGCCTGGTAGTAATTGGCATTGCAGCTTTAAACCTGATACTCGATTTTGCATTTATTGACCGGGCAGCTAAATCAGGAGCTCCCAAATACATGGAATGGTACGGTGCATTCGGATTGATGGTAACACTTATTTGGCTATACCTTGAAATATTAAGATTATTGGCGAAATTGGCAAGTCGGAATTAGAGTAATAGGCAGTTATTTGTCTTAGTTGGCAGGAAAGGATTCTATCTCTTTAAAAGATAAAATCCTTTTTCATTTTTAATAAATCAATATTAGTTTCCATATAATATTTAATTTCAATTATTTAATTGCATGTATATTATTTATTTTCATTTTGTGAATCAGTAACTCTTTTTTTCTTTCCTAATAATATAGTATATTCGGGAAAACCTAATAACCTAAATTCTCATGCAGATAATTCGGGTAACTGGTAAGAGAACTTTGAATCAATTCTACAAAATTCCCCATTTAATTTACAAGGACGATCCAAAATGGGTTTC
Organism: Mariniphaga sp.; assembly: GCA_013203525.1. Taxonomy (GTDB): domain Bacteria; phylum Bacteroidota; class Bacteroidia; order Bacteroidales; family Prolixibacteraceae; genus JABMQB01. The sequence continues at coordinate 278 of JABMQB010000030.1, read as the reverse complement.
ACCTCTTCGTAGTATGCATGAGGATATTTTTAATCCAAAAAAGAATTCTGGCTTTAAAAATGGCGATGCGTGTAGATGGATCGCTATTAAAGATAAGGAAGTTGTTGGCAGAATTGCTGCATTTTATGAACACGAATTAACAAATTCTTATGATCAGCCAACCGGGTGTGTTGGTTTTTTTGAATGTATCAATAATAAAGAAGTTTCAATCCTTTTATTTGATACAGCACGAGATTGGTTAAAGAGCGAAGGTATGCAAGCCATGGATGGTCCTGTAA
>JABMQB010000330.1 GCA_013203525.1 Mariniphaga sp. | reverse complement strand
ATTATATGCTACAATAAAGTGGCACACTTTCGACCGAAATGACTGGCACAACTTGAACCGAAATGGGTGGCACAACTTCGACCGTTTTATCTAGTTATATTAATAAAACTGATATTATAAAAAAATCATTAAACAAAAGAACCCAAATCGCTACTTTATTTTTAATACTAATTTTCAATCCGCCAATTGCATTCATTGCTTATTGGTTACGATTTGTTGAAAAAGATTTTCTTTTTAGTTTAATGTTGCCAGTTTATATTGGAGTTGGTTGGTTAATTGGTCTTTTTTTTACTTATACAGGCCGTTGGTTTTTAAGTATCTTTTTTCCATTACTGAAAATTCATGATATTTTAAAAATTATATCTAGCGATGAAATTATTGGAAATTTCAAATTTCACCAGAAGTTTCTAAATAAATTATTAATTAAAAAAGAAGCTTTCTTCCAATTCCTTGAGAAATATTTTTCCAACACACCTTATGGCGATGATGTTATTTGTGAGTTATTAAAAACATTTGACCAGAAAAATCCCGAAAAATCCATTTTGGAATATATGAACTTTACAGAAAACATTGTGCTAATTAAAAATACAGATATACACCATATAATAGGAGCTAAATTAGAGAACATTTCATTAATACAAAAATATATATTCGAGATTAAACAAACTGATACAATAATCAATTCTACTGAAAGTTCAATTCAAGATTTCTTAACCAAAGACTATATTTTAAATTTTTTCCAGAAAAGCAAATTAGTTTATTCAAAAACAAGCCATATAGCCTCAAAGTATAAGGATGATTTAATCAAAAGTAAAGAAATTATTGAAACAGAGTTTAAAATTAGTACTTCTTCATATTTGAATAACGTAAATAGTATACTTAATAAAAAACTTGAAGATCAAATAGAACAGGAAATTACTGATATTCAGAATCAGGAAATTTTAATTAGATTTACAGATAATGCAGTAAAAACAAACAAAGGAAGGGCTTTTATAAATATTCAGATTGAAAATCGAAGAAATTACAAATTAATAATTGATAAAATTAATATAGTTCCCTCAAAAAATAAATCAAAATATTTGTCAATTAAAACATTCAAATTTGAAAACCATATTAACTCAAGATCATTTTTACACTTTTTCGTCCCAATTGATATTGCTATTTCAGTAGTAACTGAAATAACAATTAATGTAGCATATTCATATAGAAGAGGGGCAAAAAGGCAAATATCAAAAAGCAAATTAATTGAATTTAAAAAGATTCCCGATTTTAAGCCTGTAAAAAATCCGTATTCTTTACAAGCAGTAGAACAAACAAATATGTTTTTTGGAAGAGAAAGGGAAGTGGATCAGATTATTGGTGCAATAAACGAAGATAATTATCCAGTGATTATTACCATTATTGCCTACAGAAGAATGGGCAAAACTTCACTACTTAAACATTTAAACAGAATATTAAAAATTGATTATCGGATTTTCTATTTAGATGCACAATTTTTTGATTTCCATAATTCAAATCTTATTAGTTTTCTGGAAGAAATATTATCTTTTTTGGAAATTGATCATAGTAAAGAATTACGTATTTCTGATTTTTTTGAGATTTTGGCTGCTAAAAGAGCCGTAATTCTGATTGATGAATTTGATGTGGTTTTAAAAAAATTGGGTAACGAAAATTCAATCAAGTTATTACAGTATATCAGAGATTATAAAATAAAAAATCAACCCGTATTCATATTATCCATACCGACTGATATTTATAAAATCTTAGATATTGAGATTCAAAACATTTTATTTTCAGGGCTTCCAGTTACTTTAAATCCCTTTGATAAAATTTCGGTCATTAAATTGATCACAAATCCTGTAAAAAATTTTATACAATATACACCCCAATCCTTTTTGCATATTTACCGCCAATGTGGCGGATTCCCAAACCTTTTACAAACATATTGCTTTTTATTAGTAAATTATAATAATAGGATATTAAATTCTGCAGAAATTGATTTTGAAGATTTAGCAAAATTTGAGGGTGATAACATCTCCAGAATTAGCAACCAGATTAGTGTACTTATTGAAAGTTTACCTCAAAACCATAAAAAGATATTACAAATTTTAAAACTTAACAATAATAAAATTAATCAGGTCGAAATAATAACAGAAATAGCTAAATATTATATAATTGATAATCTTCAATATGAATTAATTTATTTAATTTCGATGAATATTTTGGAAATAGTTAATAACCAGTATATTTGTACCTCAAAATTTATTCTTGACCAAATAAACTAATACCTATGAAAAATCCTTTCACACTAAAACCTATTGAAGATTTTCGATTACTTACTGGTAGAGATAACTTCCTGAAATTAATTAAAACCGATTATATTTCTACCATGGAAAGTTTTGTCCTTGTTGGTGGAAGAAGGACGGGCAAAACATCATTATTAAAATCGCTATGTAATAGTAAAGAACCAAATATTGATTTTTTGTACTGGGAAGTTTCAAGTACAGAAGGTGATAGCTGGGATTATTTCACCAGTATTTTTATAGAAAGATTTGAAGATGATTTTGAAGAAAAATTCAATTCTCCAGATAAATTCTTTAAACTTTATGATGAGAAAAAAAGTAAAGAGCGAAAGTTGATAATTATACTTGATGAATTTGAAACATTACTTGGAAAGGATATAATTAGTCCTTTGATGTTCAGGAAATTTCGCTCATATCTTACAAAATATGGTAATTCTTTCTTAACATTTATAGTTTCTTCTCCACTAAAACAACAAGATTTACATATTCCTGCTGAGGTAGGTTCCGGCTTTTTAAATATGCTGCATGAAGAATTTTTACCTTTAATTGAAACAGATCCTCCGGATTTCTACACTTCCTATTTAAACAAATATGATGTAATTAATGATACAGATATATCAAAAAGGGTTCAGTCCATTTTAGACAATGATAAATTTAATAAGAGTTTATTATTCCAGTGGGTTGGGAAGCATCCATACTTATTACAAATTATTGGATTTGAATTGTATAGAAATTCTGAGAGTGTTGATCAAAATGCGTTTCAGAAAAAAATCCAGGAGAATTTTAATGTGCTAATGTCAGGATGGTATGAAAAAGAATATTTTAATATTAATTTAATTTTTTATCTCCATCTTATAAGTAAATCCAATAAACTGAATGGTTATACTGATTTGGGATTATTAAAGGCTTGGTGCTTTATTACAGATGAAATACATTTAAATGGTGAAGCTGTTGCATATGCGGTGAAATCAATTTTTGATAAAACCAGAAACCTGTTTATTTCTGAGGTCAATAAAAAGGAGGAATTAAAAAAAGATTTATTATCTAATTTTTCAAAAATTCAGGATGGTGAAGAATTTAATCTTGGTTCTTTTTCTAAGCCTTTTCTTATTGATTTAGTAATGAACGGATTAATAAAAATTGAAAAAAATAAAATAATAAAAATAAAATCAGAGTAAGATGGAAGCAGCATTTGAAATAAAAATCCAT
>JABMQB010000329.1 GCA_013203525.1 Mariniphaga sp. | reverse complement strand
TTTTCAATCGCTTCTTTGGCACTTTTAGAAAAAGCATTTGCTTTTACAGTAAGCTTTTTAGTTAATTCACCGTTGCCAAGAATTTTTACTTTATCATTTTTTGACGTAATACCTGCATCAATAAAAGTTTGCAAATCAATTGTCTCCAGGTTTCCTCTTTCTGCCAGGTCTTGAAGTGAATTAAGGTTAACCGCCTTGTATTCGACTCTATTCCTGTTTTTAAATCCCATTTTAGGTACAACTCTTTGCAAAGGCATTTGCCCTCCTTCAAACCCTATTTTCCTGGAGTAACCGGATCTGGACTTTTGACCTTTATGGCCACGGGTAGATGTTCCGCCTTTACCCGAACCTTGTCCCCTTCCAATTCGTTTTTTGCCCTTTACCGATCCTTCTGCAGGCTTTAAGTTACTCAAATCCATAACTATAGAATATTTCAATATTATTTTACTTCTTCAACTTTTAACAAATGCTTCATTTTATTAATCATTCCGACCACTTGAGGTGAATCATCATGTTCAATAGTTTGTTGCATTTTTTTTAGTCCTAACGCTGCAAGGGTAGCTTTCTGGCGTTTTGTAGAACCGATGCCACTTTTTACTAATGTTACTTTTATTTTCGCCATGATTCCTTATCCTTTAAATACTTTTTCCAATGTAACTCCTCTTTGTTGGGCAACTGCATATGCATCTCTCATTTCGAGCAACGCAGCCATTGTCGCTTTTACCAAATTATGCGGATTTGATGATCCTTTGGATTTCGCTAAAATATCGTAGATTCCAACACTCTCAAGCACAGCACGCATCGCACCCCCGGCCTTAACACCTGTACCAGAAGATGCAGGTTTTAATAATACATTTGCACCACCAAATTTAGCTGTTTGTTCATGCGGAATGGTACCATGGATTACCGGTATTTTTACTAAGTTCTTTTTAGCTGCATCAACACCTTTGGCAATTGCAGTGGTTACTTCGCTCGCTTTACCAAGACCCCAGCCTACAATACCATCTTCATTCCCAACTATAACAATGGCTGAAAAGCTAAATGTTCGCCCCCCTTTTGTTACCTTGGTAACACGGTTTATTGCTACTAATCTGTCTTTTAATTCCAGGTCGCTGGTTTTTACTTTTCTGATATTTCCTGACATAGTGTTCTAAAATTTAAGGCCACCTTTACGGGCAGCATCAGCTAATTGTTTAACTCTTCCGTGATACAAATATCCATTCCGGTCAAATACAACCTGGGTGATTCCAACTGCAAGTGCCTTTTCAGCAATTAATTTACCCAACATAGATGCTTTATCGGTTTTTGTACCTTCTTTTTCCGAATTTTCTTTTACGTTCGATGTTGCCGATAACAAGGTTTTACCTTCAAGATCGTCAATCAACTGTACATAAATTTGTTTGTTACTTCTGAATACACACATACGTGGACGTTCAGAAGTTCCGGTTACTATTTTACGGATACGTTTCTTTATCCTGTTTCGCCTTTTTAATTTTGTTAAAGCCATAACATTAATATTTTCTATTTAGCAGCAGCAGCTTTACCAGCTTTACGTCTTAATACCTCGCCAACAAACTTAACTCCTTTACCTTTATATGGCTCAGGTTTACGGAATGACCGGATTTTAGCAGCTACTTGCCCAATTAGTTGCTTATCATTACATTTTATTGTAATAATTGGGTTAGCCCTTTTATCTGATTTAGCTTCAACCTTAACTTCAGGTGGAAGTTGAATAAAAGTGTGGTGTGAGTAGCCTAAAGTTAAATCCAGAACATTATTCTCAATTAACTCGGCACGGTATCCAATCCCAACCAATTCAAGTTTTATTTCATATCCTTTTGAAACACCCGTTACCATGTTATTAATTAACGAACGGTATAATCCATGCATAGCTTTATGTTGTTTCTGGTCGCTTTCTCTTTCAACAGTAATATTGTTATCCTCAATTACAACCTTAACACATGGATCTATTTTCTGAGATAATTCACCAAGTGGCCCTTTTACAGTAGCTACGTTATCATCGCTTACTTTAATTTCAACTCCTGCCGGAATTTCTATGGGTAATTTTCCTATCCTTGACATAGTTTTTCCTCCTTATTAATAAACGTAACATAAAATTTCACCGCCAACGTTTAAATCCTTGGCTTCTTTATCAGTAATAATACCTTTTGAAGTAGAAATAATTGCGATACCCAGCCCATTTAATACACGAGGGATTGAAGTTGAATCACAATATTTACGTAAACCTGGTTTACTTATACGTTCTAATGCTTTAATTGCATTTATTTTGGTTTCAGGATTATACTTTAAAGCTATTTTTATATTTCCCTGGAAATTTACATCTTCCTCGAATTTATAATTCAGGATATACCCTTTTTCTTTCAGAATTTTGGTCATTTCCTTTTTAACATTAGAGGCAGGAATATTTACCACCTTATGACGGGCCATAATACCATTCCTGATACGGGTCAGAAAATCTGCTATTGGATCTGTTACTTTACTCATTTTTCAAAGTTTAATATTACCAACTTGCCTTTTTAACTCCAGGTATTAATCCTTCAGAAGCCATTTCCCTGAAATTAATCCTGCTTATTCCAAACTGGCGCATGTAACCTTTAGGACGCCCTGTAAGTTTACAACGGTTGTGCAAACGTACTTTTGATGAATTTCTGGGCAATTTTTGTAATCCAACCCAATCGCCATCAGCTTTTAACTTGGCCCTTTTTTCAGCATATTTTTCAACCATTTTTGCACGTTTAACTTCGCGTGCTTTCATTGATTCTTTGGCCATGATCAGTTCCTTTTAATATTTTTAAATGGTAATCCTATCTCTTTTAACAACGCAAATCCTTCTTCATCGGAACTTGCAGAGGTGACAAAGGTTATGTTCATTCCATTGATTTTATTAACCTTGTCAATATTAATTTCCGGGAAAATTATTTGTTCTGGAACACCAAGTGTATAATTTCCATTCCCATCCATTTTGCTCTCAATTCCACGAAAATCGCGGATTCTTGGTAGGGCAACAGCAATTAAGCGGTCGAGGAATTCATACATACGATCGCGACGCAATGTAACACGCACACCAATAGGCATTTTCTTCCTTAATTTAAAATTCGAGATATCCTTTTTTGATATAGTTTGGACTGCGTTTTGCCCAGCAATCATAGTCATTTCTTCAGTTGCGACTTCGATTAACTTTTTATCGGCAATTGCAGCTCCAACACCTTGATTAAGAATAATTTTCTCCAATTTAGGTACCTGCATAACTGATGTATAAGTAAATTCTTTCATCAGTGCTGGTACAATTTCTTCCTTGTATCTCTTTTTAAGAGTTGGTTCGTAAGCCATTACTTTATCTCCTCTCCAGATTTTTTGGAATAACGAATTAACTTGCCATTTTCATCTAATTTCCTTCCAATACGTGTAGGTTCTCCTGATTTTGGATCAACAATCATTAAATTGGAAATCTGAATTGGCGCTTCTTTCTCTACGATACCCCCTTGCGGGTTTTCTGCATTAGGTTTGGTGTGTTTTTTCATGATATTCACACCTTCCACAATAGCTCTGTTGGTGTCGCGGATTATTTCAAGAACACGTCCTTTAGTGTTTTTGTAATTACCAGAGATCACCATCACTGTATCACCTTTTTTTATGTGTAACTTTTTTTGCATTATTCAGCTTTTTGCTAATTAAAGTACTTCTGGTGCGAGTGAAATAATTTTCATATTTTTTTCACGCAATTCCCTAGCAACCGGGCCAAAAATACGAGTACCTCTGATTTCACCTAAATTGTTCAAAAGTACAACTGCATTATCGTCGAAACGAATATATGAACCATCGTCACGGCGTACTTCTTTTCTTGTACGTACTACAATTGCTCTTGAAACAGTACCCTTTTTTACTTCGCCTCCCGGCATCGCACTCTTAACAGTTACAACGATCAAATCGCCTAGGGAAGCATATCGGTTACGTGTACCTCCAAGTACTCGTATACATAATACCTCTCTGGCACCACTGTTATCGGCAACTGTACATCTTGATTCTTGTTGTATCATGATTACTTAACTCTTTCTAAAATTTCAACTAACCTCCAACACTTATTTTTACTAAGAGGGCGTGTTTCCATAATTTTTACGGTATCACCTATGTTGCAGGAATTAGTATCATCGTGAGCATAAAACTTAGTTGTTTTATTAACAAATTTACCATAAATCGGGTGCTTAACTTTACGTTTTTCAGCAACCACAATGGTTTTGTCCATTTTACTACTAACGACAATTCCAATACGTTCTTTCCTTAGATTTCTGACTATATTCTCTTCCATCGTGAACTCTAATTCTGATTTTCATTTAATTCCCTACTATGGAGAATTGTTTTTAAACGTGCAATATTCCTACGACTTTCCATAATTTTCATTGGATTGTCGAGTGGTGATACAGCATGATTCAACTTCAGACGAACCAGGTTTTCATTTTCTGCCTGAATACGCTCTACAATTTCCTTGTCCGTCAATTCGTTTATTTCAGATGTTTTCATTATTCATCTAATTTTTATACTTCAACATAATCACGTCGTACGACGAACTTCGTTTTAATGGGCAGTTTTTGAGCTGCCAATCGCAAAGCTTCTTTTGCCAGTTTAAACGGGACGCCATCTGCTTCGAAAATAATTCGTCCTGGGGAAACTGTAGCTACAAAAGCTTCAGGAGCACCTTTACCTTTACCCATACGTACTTCTGCAGGTTTTTTGGTAATAGGTTTATCAGGAAAAATCCTGATCCATATCTGGCCTTGGCGCTGCATGTGCCTGGTTACCGCAACCCTCGCCGCTTCAATCTGACGACCAGTAAGCCACGATTCATCCAACGCTTTTATACCGAAGGATCCGAATGCTAACTGGTTTCCGCGCTGGGCGTTCCCCTTCATCCTACCCTTTTGTACTCTTCTAAATTTTACCTTTTTTGGCTGTAACATTCCAATTTATTTTCTGACTGTTATACCACTATTTTCTTCTTTTTCCACCCCGACCTTTACCACCACCAGGACGTCCTTGTTTTTGCCCGACATTTGGTGATAAATCACGGTTTCCATATATCATACCTTTGCATATCCAGACCTTCACACCAATAAGCCCTGTTTTTGTCAGTGCTTCAGCTAATGCATAGTCAATATCTGCTCTTAAGGTATGTAAAGGAGTACGCCCATCTTTATACATTTCTGAACGAGCCATCTCAGCACCATTCAAACGGCCTGAAACCAAAATTTTAATACCTTCAGCACCCATCCTCATGGTAGATGCGATTGCCATTTTTGTTGCCCTACGGTAAGCAATCTTACCTTCAATCTGACGGGCGACATTGTTTGCAACAATACGTGCATCCAATTCAGGCCTTTTAATTTCGAAAATATTTATTTGTACTTCCTTATTAGTAATCTTTTTAAGCTCTTCTTTTAATTTGTCAACTTCCTGGCCACCTTTCCCAATAATTATCCCGGGACGTGAAGTATGAACAGTAATTGTTATGAGCTTCAGAGTACGTTCAATAACGATTCTTGATATACTTGCCTTAGCCAAACGTGCATTCAGGTATTCCCTGATTTTATGGTCTTCAACCAGTTTATCGCCGTAATCATCGCCACCAAACCAATTAGAATCCCATCCTTTGATGAATCCCAGACGATTTGAAATTGGATTTACTTTTTGTCCCATAATTATTGATCAATATTTTCTTCAACGTTTACTTTACTATCAAGATATATGGTCACATGGTTCGAGCGTTTCTTGATACGGTGAGCCCTTCCCTGTGGAGCGGGGCGGAGACGTTTCAATATTCTGCCTGAATCTACCATAATCCGGCTAACATAAAGATGACTTTCCTCTAAACGCACTCCTTCGTTTTTGGCCTGCCAATTGGCAATAGCCGATAACAAAAGTTTTTCAACTCTGCGCGATGATTCTTTTGAAGAGTACTTTAAAATATCCAGTGCCCTGTTAACTTCCATACCTCGTACTAAATCGGCAACCAGCCTCATTTTCCTTGGTGAAGTAGGGCAATTCTTTAAAACAGCAAAATATTGTTGTTTTTTATCTTCTTTTCTTTTTTCAGCTGCTAATCTTTTTCTGGCACCCATTGTAATTCTTTTTTAATTTTTAAAATGCAATAATGCCTTACCTTTTATTACCACCATGTCCCCTGTATGTACGAGTAGGCGCAAATTCACCCATCCGGTGCCCAACCATGTTTTCGGTTATGTATACCGGTATGAATTTGTTACCGTTATGAACAGCAACAGTATGGCCAACAAAATCAGGAGAAATTACTGATGCCCTTGCCCAGGTTTTCACAACCGATTTTTTATTGGATTCATTCATAGCTAGAACTTTCCTCTCCAATTTAAAATCGATATACGGGCCTTTTTTTAATGAACGACTCATAATTTATTCCTTTATTTTTTCCTACGTTCTACAATATACTTATTGGATGCTTTTTTCTTGGAACGGGTTTTAAACCCTTTCGCAAGCACACCATTACGTGAGCGCGGATGCCCGCCGGAAGAGCGGCCTTCGCCTCCACCCATTGGGTGGTCAACCGGATTCATTGCCACACCCCTAACACGTGGCCTACGTCCTAACCATCTTGAACGACCGGCTTTACCCGATTTTTCAAGGTTATGCTCAGTATTTCCAACAGTACCAACTGTAGCTCTACAGGTTGTAAGTACCATACGAGATTCGCCTGAAGGCAATTTTAAAATTGCATATTTGCCTTCACGTGAGGTCAATTGCGCATAAGCGCCCGCACTTCGTGCCATCACACCACCCTGCCCAGGTTGGAGTTCAATATTATGAACAAGGGTTCCTAAAGGAATTTCTCCGAGGGGGAGGGTATTCCCAATTTCAGGATCGATACCTGTACCACTAGCAACTTTTTGCCCAACTTTCAAACCATTTGGAGCAACAATGTATCGCTTTTCGCCATCTTCATAGATGAGTAAAGCGATACGAGCTGTGCGATTAGGATCGTACTGAATAGAATCGACTATAGCTGAAACTCCGTCTTTATCTCTTTTAAAATCGATAATACGATATTTCCGCTTATGTCCCCCACCTCTATACCTCATTGTCATCCGGCCTTGGTTATTACGCCCTCCGGATTTCTTAAGGGGCTCCAACAATGATTTCTCAGGTGTTGATGCAGTAATGCTGTCAAAAGCACCAATTATTTTGTGCCTCTGACCCGGTGTTACTGGTTTTAGTTTCCTTACTGCCATTTCCTATTTATATATTACTGTAAAAATCAATTGTTTCTCCTTCTTCAAGGGTTACAATTGCTTTTTTAAATGAACTTGTTTTCCCGGTTATAACACCTGATTTGGTATAACGGCTTTTTGCTTTACCTCCATAAATCATGGTATTAACAGAAGCAACAGTCACATCATACAAGCTTTCAACCGCTTTTTTAATCTGCGGTTTGCTTGCCCGACGATCGACTACAAACCCGTAACGGTTAAACCGTTCAGTCTGATTTGTCATCTTTTCGGTTACAATTGGTTTAATTAATATGTCCATTATTCTGTGTCTTTAATCTTAAATACTTCCTCAATCTTCTTCAAGGATCCTTCTAAAATAACAAGAGTTTTTGCATTTAATATCTGATAAGTATTTATATCAGAGGCAGTTATAACCGATACATCCTGTAAATTTCTGGATGACAAATATATGTTTTTATTTTCGACTGGTAAAACGAAAAGTGACTTTTTATCAGCAATTTTCAAATTATCTTTAATTACCAGCATTTCCCGTGTTTTTGGAGACTCAAAAGAGAAGTCTTCAAGCACAAGTATTCCTTCTTCTTTTGCTTTATAAGAAAGTGCAGATTTCCTTGCAAGTTGTTTTACTTTTTTATTCAATTTAAAAGAATAATTCCTTGGACGTGGTCCAAAAATAGTACCACCACCACGGAAAATCGGTGATTTTATACTACCAGCTCTTGCTGTACCCGTACCTTTTTGTTTCTTAATTTTACGAGTACTTCCTTTAATTTCTGCTCTTTCTTTCGATTTATGTGTTCCCTGGCGTTTATTTGCCATGTATTGTTTCACATCCAGGTAAATCGAATGGTCGTTGGGTTCAATACCAAAAATCTGGTCATCTAAGGTAACCTTTCTGCCGGTTTCCTGCCCTTGTATATTTATAACCTTTAATTCCATTGTTTCCTTATAATTACATTAGATCCTTTGGCACCAGGAACAGAACCTTTTACAATTAAAGGAAGTACTCGTAAAATTAAGAAACAAAAAGGTACGGGTACAGCAAGAGCTGGTAGTATAAAATCACCGATTTTCCGTGGTGG
>JABMQB010000328.1 GCA_013203525.1 Mariniphaga sp. | reverse complement strand
CATTAGTCCTTGATTTTTATAAATTCTTATTAAACATTTTTCAAATATAATAAAAAATGATTAGATTATAGTCGAAAAACTGACGATATAATAGTCATTGATGAAAACAACAATTCTACATCTCGACCTTGATACTTTTTTTGTATCATGCGAACGGCTGTTTGACAACAGGCTGAACAACCGTCCTGTGCTGATTGGAGGCGTTTCAGACAGGGGAGTTGTTGCTGCATGTAGTTACGAAGCACGTGAATATGGAATTCATTCGGCTATGCCTATGAAAATGGCGCGGATGCTTTGTCCGCATGCAGTTGTAATAAAAGGCAACAGTGGTATTTATAGCAAATTTTCCGACCATGTTACTGATATAATAAAAGAAAAATCACCCCTATTCGAGAAATCATCGATCGATGAATTTTATATTGATATAAGCGGAATGGACCGGTTTGTAAGCCAGAGCTATTTATGGGCAAGGGAGTTACGCGAAAAAATTATTACAGAAACTCACCTTCCTATTTCCTTTGGATTGTCAATTAATAAAACTGTTTCGAAAGTTGGGACAGGAGAAGCGAAACCCAATAATCATATCGAAATTCCCGGAGGCAATGAAAAATCTTTCCTTGCTCCTTTATCGGTAAAAAAAATCCCGATGGTTGGAATTCAAACATACCGGTTGTTACGGAGTATGGGAGTTGAAAAAATCAGGACGGTACAGGAAATACCTGCCGAAATGATGGAAAGTGTGATGGGTAAAAACGGAATTACTATCTGGAAGAAAGCCCAGGGAGTTGATAATACACCAGTGGAACAATACCATGAACGAAAATCAATTTCGGTAGAACGTACTTTTGAAAAGGATACAACTGATGTTTCTAAACTACGAAGTATTTTACATGCTATGGCAGAGAACCTGTCATACCAGCTTCGTAACGGAAATAAGCTGACTTCGTGTGTTTCAGTAAAAATTCGCTATTCTGATTTTCAGACTCATAGTATGCAAAAACGAATTCCCTATACTTCCCTCGACCATACATTAATTGAAACGGTTATGGACTTGTTCGACAAAATTTATAATCGCAGAGTGCTCCTGCGATTAATTGGTGTCCGTTTTAGTCATTTGGTTGGGGGAAGTTATCAGATAAAGTTGTTTGAAGATTCTGAAAAACTTATAAAACTATATCAAGCAATGGATAGTGTCAGGAACCGTTATGGGCAGGATGCTGTAAAACGGGCAATTGCTATGGGATCTCGCTCAATTGGGAATTCGACAAATCCGTTTAACGGACAGCCACCGGTTATACCAGCACATAGGAGGATGTAAGAAGTGAACAGTGAACAGTGAATAGTAAACAGTGAACAGTAAACAGTAAATAGTAAACAGTGAATAGTAAACAGTGAATAGTAAACAGTGAATAGTAAACAGTAAATAGTAAACAGTAAACAGTGAACAATGAATATGAAGTATCAATTATCCAAAATCCAAAATCCAGAATCAGAATCCAGTATCTAATATACAGTAACTAAATGCTACTAAATTGCCATACATATTATAGTTTTAAATATGGAACACTTTCCATAGAAGAGTTTTTAAAGGAAGTTTCAACCGGAGGTTTTTCAACAGTTGCTTTGACTGATATTAACAACACCTCGGCATGTATTGATTTTGTCAGAAGGGCAGGGGAGTTTAATATTCGTCCGGTTGTAGGTATTGATTTCAGGAATGGTGTTCAGCAACAATTTATAGGAATAGCAAAAAATAATGAAGGTTTTAAAGAATTGAATGAATTCTTATCTGCTCATCTTCATTCAAAAAAGGAAGTTGAAGCGGTTGCCCCTGATTTTAAAAATGTATTTATTGTTTATCCATTTTCCTCTTCTGAAAAAGAACTAAAGGATAATGAATTTGTGGGAATAAGCCCTGAAGATTTGAAAAGGTTACCCTTTACAAAGTGGAAAAACAAACACGATAAATTAGTAATATTACAATCTTCCACATTTCGAACTAAACGCGATTATAATATCCATCGTTTACTTCGGGCAATTGATAATAATACATTATTAAGTAAATTATCTGAATCAGAACAAGCGCCTCCCGGCGATCTGTTTCTAACCAAATCTGAAATTCAGGATATATATTCAGAATATCCAATTATTGTTGAGAATACCCGGAAGTTGCTGAACAATTGTAGTATTGAATTCCGGTTTGGAGAAAACAAGAATAAACGTTTTTACACCGGGTCGGATGAGGAAGATTTTAAGCTATTAAAAAAACAGTGTTTTGAAGGATTAAAGTACCGGTATAAGTTTCCGGGTGATGAGGTTTTTGATCGTTTAGACAAAGAGTTGCGAATTATCAAAGAATTGAATTTTTGTTCTTATTTTCTGATTAACTGGGATATTGTAAACTATGCCCGCCAAAAAAACTATTTCTATGTAGGCAGAGGGAGTGGAGCAAATAGCCTGGTTGCCTATCTTTTGCGAATTACTAATGTCGATCCAATTGAACTGTACCTTTATTTTGAACGGTTTATCAATCCATACCGTACTTCTCCTCCCGATTTTGATATCGATTTTTCGTGGACAGACCGGGACGATGTTACCCACTATATATTTGAGCGTTATGGTTATGAGAATACAGTATTACTTGGTACATATATTACATACAATCATAAATCTGCATTCCGTGAAATAGGAAAAATTTTTGGATTGCCCGACGAAGAAATTGTTGAACTTCAGAAAAATCCTGATCCTAAAAATGCCGGAGAATATGGAAAGTGGGTTATCCAGTACAGTAGTTATATCTCTGGATTTCCAAGCCACTGTAGTATTCATGCCAGTGGGATATTAATTTCAGAAAAACCAATTAATTATTATTCGGCAACCGAAATGTTACCTAAAGGATTTCCTTCTACTCAATTTGATATGCATGTGGCTGAAGATGCAGGATTACATAAATTCGATATTCTTAGCCAACGTGGTTTAGGAAAAATTAAAGATTCACTTGAGATAATCAGGGAAAATAAAGGTATTGAGATTGATATCAATGATGTAAAGAGATTTAAAAACGATGAAGTATCACAGGGACTTTTAAGAAAAGGCAATGCAATTGGGTGTTTTTATATTGAATCGCCAGCCATGCGAATGCTTCTAACAAAACTAAAAGCAGGCGATTATAAAAGCCTGGTTGCTGCCAGTTCAATTATAAGGTCAGGAGTTGCCAGTAGTGGAATGATGAGGGAATACATTCTTCGGTTTCAGGATCCGGAACGAAGGGAGAAAGCAAAAAAAGCTTTGCCTGAGCTTTATAAAATTCTGGATGAGACCTATGGTGTAATGGTTTATCAGGAAGAGGTGATAAAGGTTGCCCACTATTTTGCCGGATTAACGCTTGATGAGGCTGATGTCCTTCGCCGCGGTATGTCGTGGAAATTCAGGCAACGTAATGAATTCTGGAAAGTAAAAGAACGGTTTTTTGAAAATTGCAGGGTTAAAAAATACAGGGAAACAACCATTGCCGAAATCTGGAAACAAATTGAAAGTTTTGCGAATTATGCTTTTGCCAAAGGCCATTCGGCAAGTTATGCAGTCGAAAGTTTTCAGGCATTATTTCTGAAGGCATATTACCCGCTTGAATATTTAGTAGCTACTTTAAATAATGGAGGTGGTTTCTATGGGATTAGTTTATATGTTCATGAAGCCCGGATGCATGGAGCAAAAATTGAAGCACCTTGTATAAATAAAAGCGATTGGCTAAATAAAATCGAAGGAATAAAGATTTACCTTGGAATAGGATTTTTGCATCAGTTGGAACGTGAAACCGGAGAGAAACTATTAATTGAGAGGAACCGGGGAGGAGAATATTTAAGTTTAAAAGATTTTGTTGGAAGAGTGCCTGTTTCGCTTGAACAACTTATAATTTTAATAAGAATAGGCGCATTCCGGTTTACCGGAATCAATAAAAAGAAACTGCTTTGGGATGCCCATTATTTATTAGGGCATTCAAAAAAAACCAAACCCGATCCTACACTTTTTAATCCTGAAGTAAAAGATTTTAAGTTGCCGGAGCTATGGAAACATGAATTGGAAGATGCATTTGATGAAATTGAATTGCTAGGTTTTCCTTTGGTTTCTCCTTTTAAAATTATTAAGTCAGAAAACCTGTCAAATTCTACCTCACATGATTTTAAAAGATTAACCAATAAATCAGTAACAATTGTTGGATATCTTATTCACTGGAAACCAACCCGAACTAATAATGGGCAAGTGATGTATTTTGGAACCTGGATTGATAGGGAAGGGCATTGGATCGATACTGTTCATTTTCCACCTTCCATAAAAAAATACCCTTTCCGGGGCCCCGGATGTTACTCTATAGAAGGGAAAGTGGTTGATGAATTTGGATTTATTAGTATCGAAGTAAGTTCAATGGAAAGGTTGGAAAACAGGAGCCTTGATAATTAATTTATAAGAAAATAAAGGTTTTTAAAGGATTGGATAACCAGATAAATTTTAACGTAAAACGTTACCTTTGGTCAGGGTATAAACAAGTTACACGTAATTTAAACATTTATAACATGTCTAAACCAATTTTAAAATTTGAGAACAATCAAATTTTTGAAATAAATGGCTTTTCGAAAAAAGATTTTATTGGAGAATATAGTGAGCTTCAACTTGCTGAAATACTGGCAAATGAATGGATTATTGATTGTTTGGATTGTGGGAAACATAAATATTGTAGGTATGGTGTTTCAAATTTTAAAAACACGTCAAATAGCGAATCCTATCGATGCAATTTTGCTGTCGTATCACTTAAAAACTTTATTATCAATACATCTCATGCAATAGTTGATTCTTCCAATAAAATCAAACAAAAATATCTTGACTCAGCTTATTACTTTACTACCTACTTACTTAAATCAGAACAGTTAAATAGCATTCTTGTAGACAATGAGAAATTTAAACATTATGGATGGGATACAAAAGCTTATTCAGGTTTAATTATCCCGATAAGAGATGTGCTAAATAAATTAAGTGAAAATTTGAAATGCATTCCTGATTTATTTATGCAAACAAGCATTCTGTTAGTTGAAGGTGAATCTGAAATGACATTTATAAATAGTACAAGAGGTATTAATAATGTTTATAGAATGGAACATTTTAATGTAGAATGTTATAAAGGTGGAGGGAACAAAAAGCTTGCAAGAATTGAGATGCTTCTTGATAAATATAAAGATATAGGATACTCAATTTATTTTCAGGGAGATAGAGATGGGAAAGAAAATCAAACAGGTTATGAAAGCTTTTTTCAATATGTTGAATCTGGATATTTAAAAAAAGAAAATATTTTTCAGTTCAAATTTGATTTTGAAACAGCATTACCCAAACAACTTCTATATAATATTTTAATTAAGTTCGACGAATTAAATAATATCACATTTGAAGAATTTGATGAAAAGACGAACGACAAATCTGTAAACAACAATTTACTCAAGGAATTTAATATTAATACGAAAACAAAATCGCTAAAAAAAAGGATTGCACATGAAGCTGGAAAAGCTTTCCTATTTCTAAATCCTTTAGATCGAGAGCAATTTATGAAAAGTGAGTTAGGTCAATTTGTAGATTTTTTAAAAAGAATACAATAGAAATTGCATGTAACGATTTACTGGTATACTTAAAAAAATGGCATAAAAAGTTGGTTAAAGTCGTAAGGTGAAATAAATATTTTAAAAAATAAGATAATGAGCAATATTAAACTTTTTGAAAGTAAACAAATCCGTTCTGAATGGAGT
>JABMQB010000327.1 GCA_013203525.1 Mariniphaga sp. | reverse complement strand
TTGAAAAGAAATATCCTGAAAAAATTAATATTGTTGGATTTGCAACTGATGATGCAACAAATCCCAAAGCAAAAATTTCTGTAAAAAAACGCATTTGGCGTCTGTATTCTGAAAAAGAAAAAAATGAGCTTGTAAATAAAGTGAAATATTCTGCACTTTCGTTTGGAATACCTTGTTACACAGGCGAAGTTAAAAATAAATTTTTTAGAGAATTATTAAAAAAATGGGATCCTGAATTGATTATTGTTTGTGGTCTGGGGCAAAAATTGGATAAAACGATTTTAAATTATCCGGTTTTTGGGATATATAATAACCACCCTTCCGATTTAAGAAAATTTATCGGAAGCGGGGCACAACCTTATGAAGGAACTATGGAACAAGGTGATACGGAAACCAGACTGACTATTCATCAGGTTTCGGAAGAAATTGATAATGGTAAGATAGTTGGTATGTCACCTCCCATAAATATTTTAACGGAAAACGGAAATTATCCTGAAGACATAAGAAAATTACATGATAAAGTAACTTCCGTTTGCGGTTGGATGGCATTGGATATTATAAATGAAGCTTTAAAAAGAAAACAGCAAGGGCAAATTTCCCCGATTAATTCTCTTGACTTTGAGAGTGGTTTTCCTCAAGAAATCAGGGATAAATTGATGGAACCTGTTTTTGAAAACTCAAAAAAAAGATTTTTTATTGATGAAACAAAAAACCGGCATATATAAATTATTGAATATTCAGGCAGGTGAAGGCAAAGCAGTGCTTCTGCTCATGATATATTCGTTTTTCATGGGATTGTCGCTTGCATTTTTCTTTACATCTACTAATGCTATTTTCCTGACTTATTTTGAACCGAAAATGATTCCGGTTTCATTTATTGCTTCCGGTGTTGCAGTTTATCTTGCATGGCTTCTTCTTTCGTTGATTGATAAGCGGCTTTCGGTTTCCAATCAGTTAGTAGTAAAATTGTTATTTGTTACAATATCTGTTGTGTTTATCAGTGTTGCAGAAAGTATAGCTGAAACAGGCTGGCTTGCATTTTTTATGTTTACATGGGTCAGAGTTATTGTTTATATTAGTTTAGTGACATTTTGGGGAGTTGCAGCCAAACTTTTCAATATCAGGCAGGGAAAACGAATTTTTGGTCTTATCAGCACAGGCGAGGTAATTTCGCTTATCATTGGCTATTTTTCAATTCCATTGCTCTTAGGATTTATGAAAACCACTGATTTGCTTTTTCTTGCTGCATTTTCCCTAATAGTTTGCGTGGTGGTTGTTATTTTGATAATTAAAAATTTCAAGGATAAACTTGAACCTGTTAAGCAAAATCCTACGGAGGAAGCTGTTAAAAATGAAGAAAAAACAAGCTGGAAATATTTAAATCTGATAAAAAAGCCGTATTTCCTTTATATTTCTCTGATGGCATTACTTCCAATTTTTGGTTATCTTTTTATTGATTTTAAATTTCTTTATCAGACAAAATTTGAATTCAACAATGACCAGCAATTAGTAGCCAGATTTCTTGGTATTTTCCTCGGCTTTGTGGCATTGTTTGAATTTGTTTTAAAAATATTTGTTTCTGGCAAATTGTTAACTAAATACGGACTTAAACCAAGCCTGTTATCCTTACCTGTTGCATTGATATTCAGTATAGTTATGGCAGCATTTTTGGGAACAATTTATGGACCGGTAGGTTTGTTTTTTGTTTTTATAGTATTTGCACGATTATTAGAACGTTCATTCAGAGGAGCAATTTATGACCCAGCATTTCAAATACTTTTTCAACCTATACCTGCCAACCAACGGCTTGCCTTTCAAAGCCAGATAGAAGGAATTCCAAAAGCAGCCGGAACTGTGATTGTTGGTGTGTTTATTCTTATTCTTACAAGTTTTAGTTTTTTAAACCTTGTTCATTACTGTTATATATTTATTATTATTTTAATTATTTGGATAAGAGTTACGCTTAGGATGTATCAGGAATATAGAAACAGATTAAAACATTTACTTGCAGAAGCCCCTGAAAATGATAAAATTTCGATACAGAAACAAAATAAAAAAAATCAATTAATTAACTCTCGAAATTTTATCGATTCTTTTATTCAAAATAAAGAGCCTAAAGC
>JABMQB010000029.1 GCA_013203525.1 Mariniphaga sp. | reverse complement strand
TAACTCAAAAGTAGACATCCCGGGTTAGGCTGCAAAATACCTGACCCGGTTAATTAGTTTTACCGGACAACAGTGTAATTAAATATAAAAGTTTTATTACTAAAAATAGTAATGGTATGTAAAAAATGTAGTTTTTGGTTAGATGTTACTTTTCAATATTCAAAGAGGTATCTGAATTTTTAGTTTCTTTATATTTGAATAATCTAAACCATAAATAATATGTCATATATCAATCAAAGGGAATACAAATTGAAGCCTGTATTTCTGAATATCCTAATCACGGCATTGGGATTATTTATTGCTTTTAACGGGCTATCGCAAATCAGTCAGCAAACTAGCCACCCAACAGGCATAACCATAGTTCCTGCTCTGGAAAAACCCTTAGAAGCAGTAATGCCGGAAGAGAAGGATATGGCTGGTTATCTGTTGGTATATTTTAAGGATCAGACTCAATCGGCATATATGGCAATCAGCCACGATGGTTATACTTTTACTGATTTAAACGATGGAGATTTTATATTTGATGGCACACAACTGGCTGAACAAAAAGGTGTTCGCGATCCACACATTGCCCGTGGGCCGGATGGTGCCTTTTACCTTGCTATGACTGATCTTCATATTTTCGGACAACGTGCTGGCCACCGCACCACCCGGTGGCAAAGGCCCGAGGAGCAATATGGCTGGGGTAATAACCGTGCCATTGTACTCATGAAATCGTATGACCTGATTCACTGGACACATTCAGATTTTCGTGTTGATCTGGCTTTCCCTGAACTTGGCGATATTGATTGTTCCTGGGCTCCTCAAACAGTTTATGATCCCTTAAAACAAAAGATGATGGTATATTTTACCATACGTTACAACAACAAGGAAGCCAACATGTATTGTTCATATACCGATGATGCTTTTACCAGGCTTGAGACAATGCCGGAACGTATCCCTGACATCGGCGGTATTGATGGCGACATAACAAAAGCAGGAGATAAATATCATCTGTTTTACGTGGCCGGTGCAAAGATATTGCATGCTGTTTCCGATGAAATAAGCCGGGATTATAAATCAGAGACCCGGCGTATTGATCCTGAAACGGCTCCAACTGAAGCACCTAACGTTTTCAAAAGGCTGGGAACCAATACATATGTGCTCATGTATGATGTTTACGGAGGTAGGCCCAATAATATGGGATTCAGCGAAACTACCGACTTTGTGATATACAAGGACATAGGGCACTTTAATGAAGGAATAATGAAAACTACAAATTTTGAAAGGCCCAAGCATGGTGCAGTAATACACCTGACAATGAATGAATTGAAAACCGTGGCAGAACATTGGGAAGTGGACATTAACCTGGAATAGGTTTGCCTTTTGTATTCAATATTTTGTAATTATTTGATTTAAATAACTAATGCTACCAACAACTCCAAGATTTCCTTCAGCACCTGATATTATTCCAACCAGTTAACCGTTTTTATCAACTACTGCGGATCCACTTCTGCCATGAAGCTTAACATCGGTATTAAGAGTTTTCATGTAATAATAATTACCCATATTTTTTACACATTGCATTTTAACTATTTCAGGGTAGGTATTATCTTCCTGTATCATCCCCCAGCCAACATTATAAACTATTTCATTAATTTTCAAAGGAGTATACCTTATTTTTTAAGGGTATATATCCTCCCTTTTATCCTGAAGTTCAAATATTATCCAGTCGCGAACCTTTAATGTATTAAACTGCCCGATTGGCTCTGAACTATCCTCATTAAGTATTTTTCTGATTCCCAGTTTCTGGTCCTTTTTATTTTTAGGATACAAATTCCAATACCTGAAATCCTCTTTCAATTTCACGGTTTCATAATTCTGGTTATTGGCAAATACAATAAAAATATGTTTACAACTAACACCGAGTGTGTCTTCTCTGGTATCAACCTAAAAAGAATTTGCCAGATGGCGATAGGTGATATCATTAAAACTAATTTCATTGGTAAGGGCAAAATCCGGCCATTCCGATATTGATTTACCTATCCAGGTTTCTTTAATTAATTCAGGTTCAGGTTTTGATTTGTAGGCAATAATTAAAATAAGGAGAATACAAACCGAAATAATTGGTTTTGAAATAAATATTCTTTTCCAGAATGTTTTATTAAGAATCACCTGAATGTTACTAATAACGTGGTTTATCTTTAATTTCCTTGTAATAATTTTCTACTCCATTTTTTTTTTATCCTGTAATTAATATCAACCGACCGTTTATGAAGATGTTGGTCAAATCCTGTATTTTCACAAGGGAATTCATCGCATTGAAAGCAAAAATCAACTTCTTTAATTTCTGCACAGCCCCGAACTTTACAATCTTTAAAAATTTTACATTTTTCTTTTCTGCATCCTTTGCATTGAACTGATGAGAAATAATTAAGGAGCTCTTTAAAATCGGTGTATTTGGTAAAAACCGGTTCATCAATTAAATCGACAAACCTTTCGGCATAAATATCAAAATTTCCCAGTGAATCTTTAAGCAGGTTGCTATATTTATTAATATCACCTTCGGTAAATGCGAAACATTTTCCGCAATGTAATCCACAAGGTGCCAGCCGATCTTTAATTAGTGCATAATCCATTTTTATTTTTTTTCAGGTGAATTAACTGTAAAACTATTTTTTACGTCCCCTGTATTTAAAACTGTTTCAGGTTCAAAAAGAAGCAAATGTGCTTCCGTATCTGCAATTGGGCGGTGTTTAACACCTTTGGGTATAATAATAAACTCACCCTCATTGATATGTACAATCCTGTCACCATAATCCATTTTAAAACAACCTTTAATTACAAGGAATAACTCATCTTCATTTTCATGTTTATGCATAACAAATTCGCCTTTTATTTTTACCAAACGAACTTGTTGTTTATTCAACTCGCCAACTATTATTGGTTTCCAGTAATCAGTTATCAAATTTAATTTTTCCTGAATATTTATTTTATCCATTAATTTAAGTATAATTATTCTTTTGCCATTTCAAATGTTCCGCCACCTTGTTTTAAAATGAGCTTACTTTCGGAAGGAATAAATTCAATTTGTACACCAGCCTGTTCGAACTTGAATTTGTTTTCGTCAAAGGCTTCGAGAGGGAAGGAGGGTTGCCCTTCGCCCTGAGCTTTTAATACATCACCATCGATAAATATTTTTAATTTTAAAGGTGCCGTAGGGCTGCTGTATGTTCCAGAATATTGTTCTAAAACCTCAATGTTTAAGACTATAGCAGGTGCAAATTCAGGTAATTCGTAATCATGCACGAAGTAAATACTTAAAGCCCCAATCAGAATATCATTGCCCGACATATTTTCGCCGTTTCTACAAAATGATATTGCCACGTTTTCGTCAGGGAATATGGAAGCAATAGCCCTGAACCCATCAATACCACCGGTATGCCCAAACGATTGTTTTTCAGAAAACGGGTAGGTAAAAAGTCCTAAACCATAACCATCAACAATATTTTTCATTTTGTTTAATGATTCTACAGAAATCAGTTCACCAGCAAAAAGTTTATTAAAAAAAATATTTAAATCGGTTGGTGTGGAAACAATTGCACCGGCTCCCATTGGAATACTCATATCAGTTTCAGTATTCAGTACCCAATTATTTTCTTTTCTATACGATAAGGCTTCATTATTAGCAGTGTTTATTTTACCTCCATAACTTGTGTTTTTTAGCCCGATTCTTTCAACAATCCTTTCGTCAAGAACTTCTGAAAATGGTTTATTTTCAACCTCTTCGATAATAAAACTTAACAACACAAAATTAGTATTTGAATATTCGGCTTTTTCACCCGGCTCAAAGACAGTTCCATTTTTAATAAAAGTTTTTAGTTGTTCAGACCTTGATTTTGGTTTTTCTGTTTGCGATGCATAACCTTCTGCATTCGTAAAATTAAATAGCCCACTTCGATGACCTAATAATTGTTTTATGGAAATTTTTTCTGAGTTTGGAATCTTCTTAAACCACTTTGAAAGTTTTGTTTCCAGAGTAAGTTTTTTCTCTTCAACCATCTGCATTATAATAGTTGTGGTAAAGGTTTTTGATATTGAGCCAATCCTGTATATTGTTGTGGCATTTGACATTAAATTGTTATTAATATCAACAAAACCAATTGATTTTTGATATACTTCTTTTCCATCCTGAAAAATGGAGATACTACCCATTGATTTATTATTTTCTTCAATCAGGTTAAAAAGGTTGTCCATTTTCTGCCTGTCGAACGTCTGGGCATTGAGGCTGAAAATTATAGTACTTATTAAAATGAAAGTGAAAAGTTGTTTCATGATATTGATTATTTGGTTTAATTTAAAGCTATAATTATAGGTTTTGCAAACTGCTTTTTAATTACAAAAAGAATATCCCCTGCGGGGAAAAAGTTTTCAGTTATACTTGCTTTCTTACAAAACAAAAACCGCAACACGGTAAAGTATATTTATATTTTAATAAAGAAACCGTCGCATCAAAACTCCATCATAATAAGTATTCCCAATTTTGGTGTCTTTATCAAGGACAACCATCTGCTCAAAACCAAAAATTTCATACAGACGGATTGCGGGGTAATTGTCTGACCTCACCATCAGATAGATTATTTCGATGTCGTTTGATTCTTTAGCCTGTTTTATGGAATTTTCAAGAAGGAATTTTCCAATACCTTGCCCCCTTGATTCAGAATGAACTCCCATATTTAATTCAGAGGTATGTTTAATGTTAGCCTGATGCCTTGGTTTAATAGTAAGGTAGCCGGCAAGCATTTTATTAACTTCTGCAAATAAAACTATTGAACCAGGCTGTTTTAATATGTCTTCAAAGTAATTCTGGCAAGAGTTTTTATCTGGGAATTTATCTGTAATGATTTCGCTCATGCTGCTGGATGTATTGTAAACATTGGAAACCAAATCATAAATATCCATAATGTCGACCTCCCTTAATTTTTTTAAAATTACATCCATAATGAACCATTTTATTGATCAATCCTCCTTATTAGCTCCATACACATCCGTCCATTATGATATGGGGCTTTCCATCCATTTACTTTTTCTATCGGCATGGTTTTAAGGTTTTTATCCACACTCCAATACCATTCACCATGCTCACTGTCAACAATATGATTCTTAATAAACTCCCAGCTACCTACCGCCAAATCAAGGTATTTCTTACTACCAGTTATTTGCCAGAGGTTAAAAAACCCAATAACTGCTTCAGCTTGTGGCCACCAGTGAAATTCCTCCAGTAAATGGCCATCCTCCTTTTCATATAATAATCCACCATGCGATTTTACAACACCTTCATTAATGGTAACTTCAGCCATTTTAACAGCAACTTCTTCTACCTCTTTTAAAATTGATTCATCACCTAAAATTTCAGCTGCCTCATACAATAACCAGGTACCTTCAATATCATGCCCATATGAATCAACATCTCCAACAACTTTCCAATTTTCATCAAAAAACAGGTTGAAGTGCCAGGTTTCGTGATTTACGATTTTATCGAGGAAAGTGCGTAAAAGGTTATTTAATTTTAGTTTTAACTCTTTATCATCCCATACCCTGTAAAGGTTTGTATAAGCCTCCAATACATGAAGGTGAGTATTCATGGTCATTGTATCGGCAATCTCCTTTTCACTGAGGCGTAGCCCACTTATCTTTTGATAATCTTTCGAAAGAGCATCAATGTATCCATTGTTAGCCGGATTAAATGATTTAGCTTCAAGAATCATATACAATGAAATACCCAATTGTTTGGCTTGCTCAATCCCAAAAGCCAGATAATATTCTGTACATGCATAAATACAAAAGGCGAGTGCGTAGAATTGTTTTTTCGTATCAGCAGGTGAGTGGTCGCCCTTTATTTCCCAATATATTCCTCCATTTTCATTATCCCAGAAATAATTAGTGACAATGCGGTATGCTTCATCGGCCATTTGCTTATATTCCGGTTTTGGATACATACGGTAAGCAGCTGAAAATGTCCATAAAATCCGGGTAATTAATACGGCTGATTTATTATGATCCGGATCGGGATTTTCATTCAAATCAATCCTCCCAAAGAAAGTTTTATTTTTCGGATCGTATACTTTTTTCACCCAATAATCAAGGATGTTTTCATTTAACTCTTTTTCGAATTCGAGTTTAAGATTCTTTAAATCCATAGTATTTACCTAGCTGTCACCCTGAGCCTGTCAAAGGGTGAATTAATAGCGAAAATCATGGTTCGACAGGCTCACCATGACATCGTAAATTAACTTCATCTAATCTCTTCCCGGAAAAAACGCACCTACTTCATCACGGATTCTATCTAATGTTTCCATTAAATCGAGGCTAAATGACAATGGCAATATATCACTTTCTTTTTTACCCGCATCAAGGCATTCCATAACATGGGCAGCTTCGTATTGGTAACCAAATCCTACCTTATCGGTGTAATCAAGAACTTCTTCCTTATCCTTCTCTTTATTAAATACAGAAAGGGTAGTGGGAGTGTTCCAGTGACGGTTAAGCCTGATGTAGCCATTTTCAAGCCAATACTCCGTTTGTACTGATGAAAACGCCGCAAAGCTTGAAGCAAGTGTAGCCATTTGTCCAGAATCATATTTAAATATCATGGCAATACTTTCCTCTGAACCGGTTGAAGCAAAATCAGCCATTGCCTTAATCCTGTCCGGTTTCCCTAAAGGCCTAAGAGCAGCAAATACCGGATAAATTCCAATATCAAGTAACGAACCTCCACCTAACTCAAGGTTATATAAACGGTTTTTAGGATCAAATGGCCCATTAAAGGCAAAATCGGAGCGAACAGTTTTTAATGCTCCAAGTTCCCTCGAATTTATTATTTCCATTGCTTTAATAAAACTTGGCTGGAATTGAGTCCAGAAAGCTTCCATCAGAAAAGTATTATTATCCCTTGCTGCCTTAACAATTTCTTTGGCTTCACGAAGGTTGAGTGCAAATGCCTTTTCGTTTAAAACAGGTTTTTTATGATTAAGGCAAAGAATTGCATGGTCGCGATGATGGGAGTGGGGAGTAGCAACATAAACCGCATCTACTTTCGGATCATTTACCATTTCTTCGTAACTTCCATAAGCTTTTTCAAATCCCAGTTCACTTGCAAACGATTGTGCTTTGCTTAAATCTCTTGATGCTGCAGCATAAAGTTTTGCATTTGGCAGAAGCTTTAAGTCATTGCTGAATTTTCGGGCAATTTTGCCGCAGCCCAATACAGCCCAGTTATATGTTTTTTTCATAATTTTTTAATTGAAATATTCAATTTTTATCCATAAGCTAATACAATCCCATATTTTTATCAATTAACTTATTAATTGTTTTTACACTTTCAGCTGAACGGAATCCATCTTCCGGGGTATTCATACAATAATCGATTAACTGATCAACTATTGTTGTGGCTACATGCATCCGTGTATCAGAGGAACCATAATAAATAAAGACTTCATCTTTTTCATTCCTGATCCAACCATTGGTAAATACCACATTCGAAACATCACCAATCCGTTCTTCACCTTCAGGTGCCAAAAAATGGCCTCCTGGACGAGCAATTACTTTTGACGGATCGTCCAGACTTGTCATAAACATGAACAGCACATACCTCAACCCAGCAGCACACCCACGAACTCCATGAGCTAAATGCAACCATCCTTTTTCTGTTTTGATAGGAGCAGGCCCCTGTCCGTTTTTTAATTCTTTTATGGTATGGTAAATTTTTTCATCAATTATTTTTTCATGGGGAGCTTCTGCTTTTGAAATGTCATCAACCAGTGCCCAGCCAATTCCACCGCCGCCGCCAACTTCAATAAATCCATCTTGCGGACGGGTATAAAAGGCATATTTACCATCAACAAATTCAGGGTGTAATACAAGGTTTCGCTGTTGCCCGTGGTGAGAAATGAAATCGGGTAGGCGTTCCCAACTAATTAAATCTTTTGTACGTGCAATTCCTCCACTGGCAGTTGCCTGCGATGTATCGCCTTTAGTTGCAGATGGATCTTTTCGTTCTGAACAGAAAATACCATAAATCCATCCGTCCTCATGTTTTACCAACCTCATGTCGTAAACATTGGTTTCCGGGTTTTCCGTTTCAGGCATTGTAATCGGATGGTCCCAGTATCGCCAATTATCTATTCCATTCGGACTTTCAGCAATTGCGAAAAACGATTTACGGTCCCAGCCTTCTGTCCTAACTGCAAGAAGATATTTTCCATCGAGGTAAATAGCACCACTGTTAAAGGCTGCATTTACACCAATACGTTGCATTAAATACGGGTTTGTATCGTAATTCAAATCGTAACGCCAATGAATTGGTGCATGGGCATCAGTTAAAATGGGGCGTTTATATTTTTGGTAAATCCCATTACAAGCCACTTTAATGGCTTTATTTTTTTTAGAAAGAAGTTTTTCATGATCCTTTTTCAATCTTGCTAACCTCTTTTCAAATTCTTCTTTTGTCGGTTTCATAACTTTATTAAATGTAAATCCCGGCATACACCGGGATTTTTTATTATTACAAATTCAGTTTTATTTTTCAGGAAGTTTATTCCACCATGTTTTTTTCAGGATTACCGCACAAATAACTGTAATAATGATGGTAATCCAAATTGGTAAACTTTCTTTTAGAATAATATAAATAGGCAATGCCACCAGGGCTGTTTGTGCGATGGTTCCAATAAGAACATTAAACATATCAGTTTTAAAGTTTTTATTTGGCTTGAATTCCGGGTTCTCAGCCATAACTTTAGCTTTTACCGGACCCCAGAAACCCCAAGGATTAATTGTGCGATAAAATTCTTTTAAAGTTTTTTCATCGGTTGGTTTTGTTAATAAAGTTCCGGCAACCGCACCTGCAATCGAAATTAACAGCAACCATGGGAAGTAATATAGGTCGAGTGTTTCTGAAAATATATAAGGGAAAACCAAGGCAGGTATTAAACCTGCAACCATTCCCCAGAAATATCCATAACCATTAAATCGCCACCAATACCATTTTAATACATTAGAAACAACATAACTACCATATAAGCCCGATACAATCCATTGTAGCATGCTGTTTACGTCTTCAGCAAAAACACCAAAAATTATACTTACAATAACAACTGAAACACCGGTTATATAATTAATATTTCTAATTTTTTTGTTTGACGCTTTAGGTTCAACGTAACGAAGGAAAATATCATTAACAATATAAGCCTGTGCCGCATTTAGCGTTCCTGCAAAAGTTGAATTAAATGCAGCTAATAATCCCGCTAGTAACAATCCCATAAAACCAACCGGTACAAACTCACTTATGGCGGAAGGTAAAATCTGTTCAAAATCGATTTCGCCTGCTACCAACAGGTTCAGCCGGTCGTAGTATAATAATGCAAGGATTGCAAAACCAGCAATCATAAAGTATCGGATAGGCATTAAAACAACCGATACAAAACCACTCATTTTAGCAGCATCTTTTGGTGATTTTGTCGATAGGATTTTTTGCAGGTCGTAGGTTGGTGCAGGACCAGCAATTGAAACAAGAAGCCCTTTAAATACCATCATCATAAAAAATATGGTGAATAATGAATATCCATCACTGGCAATTTTTGTATTCACTTCATCAATGGTTCCACGCCAATCCAGGTCGCTTAAGTTCCAT
This sequence comes from Mariniphaga sp., assembly GCA_013203525.1. Lineage (GTDB taxonomy): Bacteria > Bacteroidota > Bacteroidia > Bacteroidales > Prolixibacteraceae > JABMQB01. The sequence continues at coordinate 4,774 of JABMQB010000029.1, read as the reverse complement.
CCAAAAAATGGTGAATGCCATCCGTCCGGAACATTAAGCGTCTCAACAGTCATTGCTTTCATTGCTAAAATACCAATGAGGATTGCTGAAATAGTCATGATTATATATTGAAGTACATCGGCCCAAACAATACTTGTCATACCACCCAGCACTGCATAAAAAACTGCAAACATGGTAAAAGTTATCCCATAAATATGCGGAACATATTCAATGGGGACTGTAAAAGGAATATATGGAGCAATAATATCCCAGGGGATAAATATCATTACAAATTTACCTAAACCAATAAACCCGTATGCCAGATACCCAAGGCATAATATAAGTGCAAAAATAACCACAACCCCATGCGAAAGGCTGCTGTCACGGCTTCGGCCAAATCGGGTGTTTATCCACTCGGCACCAGTAGTTACGTTTGAGCGGCGTAACCAGATACTCAGGAAAACCATTAAAAAGATCTGATTGAAGACCGGCCATAGCCAGGGAATCCAGATACTTTTTAAGCCATAGACAAAAAGCAGGGTAACTAACCACATGGTACCCGAAATATCAAACATACCTGATGCGTTGGAAAGCCCGAGCATATACCAAGGAAGTTTATTACCACCCAACAAATAATTCGATTTACTTTTTTGAGCAACTTTTTTGAGGACTAAGCCAATAATAACGGTTGAAAACAGGTAGACAAATATTATTACAATGTCAATTATGGTTAATTTCATCTGTTTATAGTTTAAGTTTTTTAACGGTAATAAATTTAACTGCCATGAATTATATTCATGATTTCCGATGGATATAAAAATTCATGGTTATTTCATCGGATTGATAATAAGTTAGAATTTATTTTCAATGCCTAAATATATAAATATGTTATCAATGAGAGTAGTGTTCTTTTTAATAATTATCAGAAATTAAACACTAAGCAGTTGAAAAGATTGAAATTTATTATATTTTGTAAGAAATTTGATATTGTTTATTTTAAAAACTTTTACCGGATAAATATCTAATTAATAATTATAAAGACATAAAATGGATTACAAAATGAACCGTAGGAATTTTATTGGAAAAGCTGTAGTTGGTGCTGCGGCAGTAACCGTAATCCCACGCCATGTTATGGGTGGAAAAGGATTTATTGCTGCAAACGATAAATTAAACCTGGGCTATATTGGAACAGGTAAACAGATTTACACATTATTGCCTAGCATTGGTGCTTGTAAAGAAACCGTTGCTGTTGCTGCGAGCGACGTATTTGGCAAAAAACTGGAATTATTTGTTGATGCAGCCAAAAAGAATAATGCAGAGAAGGGTGTAGATGCCAATGTTGATGGATATAACTATTACCGCGAATTACTCGAAAGGAGTGATGTGGATGCAGTAGTGATTGCAACACCCGACCACTGGCATGCTCAAATAGCAGTTGACGCGGCAAAAGCCGGTAAAGATATTTATTGCGAAAAGCCTATGGCATTAACTGTCGCCGAAGGCCGCGCTATGGTAAATGCAACCCGCAAATACGACAGGGTGTTCCAAACAGGTAATATGCAGCGTTCGTGGCGCGATTTCAGGCATGCGGTTGAATTGGCACGAAACGGATATATTGGCGAAATAAAAGAGATAAATGTAAGTGTTGGAGCACCAATAAAACAATGCGACCTTCCAACTCAGGAAGTACCTGAATCATTGGATTGGAATGAATGGGTAGGGCCTTCACTTTATCGTGGATATCATGAAAATTTAGCTCCGGTAACAACAAATGGCCCCTGGGCATGGTGGCGGGGCTACCGTGATTTTGGCGGTGGATTAATTACCGATTGGGGTGCTCATATGTTTGATATTTCGCAATGGGCACTTGATATGGATGAATACGGGCCAACTCAATTACTACCTCCTTCTGAGCCTGCAGACTTTGGACTTTCAATGCGTTATGCAAATGGAGTTGTAGTAAATCATAAAAAATGGGGCGGCCCCCGCGATGGCAATGCGGTCCAGTTTATTGGTACTGAGGGAAAAATAGAAGTTAGCCGTAGCTTTCTCAGAACTTTCCCTAACGAAAGCCTTGCAACAACTGAATTAAAAGAAACTGATAAAAGAGTATATTTTAGCGATAACCATTACCAGGATTGGGTGGATGCAATAAAAAACCGTACCAAACCGGTTTCCGATGTTGAAACAGGGCATCGTACCGCTTCGGTTTGTAATATTGTAAATATAGCTTATGAATAACAACGCCCCTTATTATGGGATCCTGAAAAAGAGGAATTTGTTGGCGATGAATATGCAAACAGGATGGTTTCGCGCCCATACCGTGGAAAGTGGGATTTTAACGAATACTAAAAAAAAGTATAAAATTATAAAATAAGTAAAGTCGTATTTCCGCTTAATTGGGTAGCACGACTTTTTATTGCATTTTAATTTCTGGAATTAAACTATCAATTATTACTTGATTTTTTTTTTGTAATTTCCCGTTCTTAATTAACTAAACCTAATTATTATGAAAAAGTATCTTTTAACTCTATTCATTTTAGTATTTGTTGTTTCTAATGTTTTAGCACAGGATTCGTACGCTGTCAGAGGTTTATGTATTGCAGCACCATCGGTTAATTCTGTTGATGAGTTTGTTGAATTTATTGATGATGAATTAGCTCCATCAGGGTTAAATACGCTTATCCTTCGAATTGATTTTAAATATAAATATGAATCACGGCCGGAATTGGTAGGAGGGAACCCACTCTCAAAAGAAGATGTTAAAAAGCTGGTTGCAGTATGCAAAAAGAATAACATCAACCTGATGCCACAGGTAAACCTGTTAGGTCACCAGTCGTGGGCAAGTTCTGTGGGGAAACTACTGGAGGCTTATCCTGAATTTGACGAAACTCCTGAAGTTGAATTTCCGGAAGATTATAAATGGCCCAACGACGATGGTTTATATTGTAAAAGCTATTGCCCGCTGCACCCCGAAGTACATAATGTGGTTTTTGATATTGTAGATGAAATCACTGAAGTTTTTGAAGCCGATGGTTTTCATGCCGGTATGGATGAAGTATTTTATATCGGGCATGAGCAATGTGAACGTTGTTACGGGAAAGATAAAGCTGAACTTTTTGCAGGAGAAGTAAATAAAATCCGCGGCCATCTAAATGCTTCAGGGAAAAAACTATGGATTTGGGGCGACCGCCTTATTGATGGAAAAGAAACAGGAATTGGGCTTTGGGAAGGAAGTTATAACAATACACACCAAGCTATTGACCTTATAGCTAAAGATGTTGTTATTTGCGACTGGCACTATGAACGCGCACATCCTACGTCAGTTCTATTTGCAGCCAAGGGATTAACTGTCGTTACATGTCCATACAGAAAAAGTGAGGTTGCGCTGGAACAGGATAAAATGACACGTGATTTAATAAGAAACGCGTCAAATGAAATGAAACCACGTTATGCAGGAATGATGCAAACTGTTTGGGGATCTGCATCAAACTTTATGAATACATGGAAGGGAACTGGTTCCGAAAACAGGCGCGATGCTTCTGCCGATTGTATGAAAGAACTGGTTAAAGTATGGAGAAATAACCTTAAAGGATGCTATCGAATAAAAACGATGGCATCCTTTCTTTTATTTAGAAATGCACAACCTCCTTCTGTTACTAAATGATACCTTCCGAAAAAACTATCTTGAAAAATGTATGATTCACGTTATAGATTGAGCAATTCGTTATATTAGGTTAAAAAGAAGATTTATATCTTGCAATCGCTTAATAAAGAATCAATCAATAATGAAATATATTTCTTTTATTTTACTTTTTTTATTTATCACCGCTGGATTACCGGCTCAAAATCATCTTTCAAAAATTAGTGTTAAAGGAAAAGACCTTGTAAATGCATCAGGTGAGGTATTGCAACTACGTGGTGTAAGCTTTTCCGATCCTGATAAACTGGAGCGCGACGGGCAATGGAATGAAAGGTATTTTCAGGAAGCCAAAGACTGGGGGTGCAATATTGTCCGGTTTGCTGTTCATCCAACCCGCCTTAAAAACCGTGGTTGGGATGAGTATTTTAAGTTAATAGACAAAGGAGTTACCATGGCCGAAAAGCGTGGGATGTATGTAATCATCGATTGGCATTCAATTGGCAATTTAAATACTGAAAGATGGACTAGCCCTATGTACAATACAAGTTGGGACGAAACTGTAAAATTCTGGAAAACTGTTGCAAAACGTTATGAAGGAAATTCAACGGTTGCAGTTTATGAACTTTATAATGAACCCACTTCGCAGGGCGGAAATTTGGGCGAACTTAGCTGGGGTACCTGGCGTCCGACACTTGAGAAATTAATCGATGAAATAAATGAAGTAGATGATGGAAAAGTATACTTGGTGGCTGGAATGAATTGGGGCTATTTCCTTAACGAAGTAATTGAAAATCCGGTCGATCGAAAAAATGTTGCCTATACAACTCATCCTTATCCACAAAAAAGAGATCAACCATGGGAACCACAGTGGGAAAAAGATTGGGGGCATGTTGCCGATAAATACCCGATTATTGCTACTGAATTTGGCTTTATGGATAAAGATGACCGTGGAGCACATATTCCATGTATTGCTGATGAAAAATATGGAGAAGCAATTATTAATTTTTTTAATAAAAAGAATATATCGTATACTGTATGGTGTTTTGATCCTAACTGGGGGCCTTCAATGATTAAGGATTGGGATTTTACCCCAACCAGGCAAGGGGCATTTTTTAGAAATGCTATGCTAAAAAAAATAATTAATACCTAGAC
>JABMQB010000326.1 GCA_013203525.1 Mariniphaga sp. | reverse complement strand
TATATATGTTATATGGGATTATAAAGCTTGTAGCAAACATCCTTTGTTAAGGTATTTTTGAATAAGCATAAAATCCAAAATTTAAGCTTAATATTTAGGATAAATCTGATGCTTCGGATTCTTTAATTATATTTGAAATTAAATAGGAAACACAATAAAAATGGCAGATATAAAAAATTCAAAAAACATACTTTCAAATTTATTAGTAGTAACTATAATAATAATAATTGCCTTGGCTTTTTTCTATCCACAATTGGAAGGAAAAGTGTTGGAACAATCGGATATTTCCCATTTTAAAGGGATGTCGAAAGAAATTTCAGATTACAGAGAAGAAACGGGAGAACAGGCTCTTTGGACTGGAAGTTTATTCAGTGGCATGCCATCTTATTTGATATCAACAAAATATCCTGGGAATTTGATAAAACCAATACAACTAACCTTAAGGAAAGCTTTTCATCCTGCGGCAATGTTAATCCTTTACATGTTGGGATTTTATATATTGCTGCTTACTCTGGGAGTAAACAAATGGCAAAGCCTTGTTGGAGCTTTGGCCTTTGGTTTTTCAACTTCATTTCTTATAATAATTGGTGCGGGACATAATACAAAAGCATATGCCATAGGATATATGGCTCCATTGATTGCGGGTATGTTAATGGTATTTAAAGGAAAACAAATCCCGGGAGTTATCCTTTTCACATTGGGATTGTCACTTAATATTTTGGCAGGCCATCCACAAATAACTTACTATGCATTTATATTAGCCGGAATTTATGTTGTTGTTGAATTTGTTTATGCGATTAAGCAAAAAGGCTTGCCGGAATTTGTAAAAAATATTGGATTATTAGTTGTTGGTACTGCTATAGCAGTTGGCATGAATTTTTCCCGCCTTTATACAACTTACGAATATTCGAAATATACAATTCGGGGCCCTTCAGAACTTTCGTCTGAAGAGGGAAACAGAACATCCGGGCTGGATAAAGACTACGTGGTTCAATATAGCCTGGGGATTGATGAAACCATGACTTTATTAATTCCCCATTTTATGGGCGGTGGAAGCCAGATCAATCCTGATACCAATTCAGAAAGTTATAAGGTGTTGCAGCAGAATACGCAAAATGCTAGGCAGAATTTACAAGCAATAAGTATGTACCATGGCGACCAACCTGGAACAGCAGGTCTTGTTTATTTGGGGGCTATTGTTGTTTTTCTTTTTGTCCTGGGGCTATTTGTTGTTAAAGGCTCTTTTAAGTGGTGGTTAATTACTGCTACACTTCTTTCGTTGTTTTTAGCTTGGGGGAAAAATTTTATGTGGCTAACAAACATTTTTCTTGATTATGTGCCTTTATATAATAAATTCCGGGCTCCAACCATTATGCTTGTTATAGTTGAATTTTGTGTTTCTCTTCTTGGTTTTATTGGATTGAGCGAAATATTAAAGGGGAATATTGCAAGAGAAGATTTGTTGAAGGGATTAAAATGGGCGGCAATAATTACGGGAGGAATTACTTTATTGTTTGCTATAATACCCGAAATTGCAGGCGATTTTTCAACGCAATACGATGCTGGGCGTTATCCTGATTGGTTACTCGATAGTGTTTTAGCTGATAGGCAAGGTATGTTGCGTTCCGATGCTTTCCGTTCATTTATATTTATAGCGCTTGCGGCAGTTGCACTTTATGTTTGGCACTTGAAAAAAATAAAAACAAACCTGTTTGTTGCAATTCTCGGGATTCTTATATTAGGTGACCTTTGGGGAGTCGGCCAGCGTTATCTTAATAAAGACAATTTTGAATCAAAAAGACAAGCTGAAACTCCTTTTGCTGAAACCGTTGCCGACAGGTCTATATTACAGGATACGGATTTAAGTTACCGGGTATTGCCATATAAAGGAGATGCATTTATGGATGCACGGGCATCTTATTTTCATAAGAATATTGGAGGATACCATGCTGCCAAGTTACGTCGTTACAATGAAGTAATTGAACAATGTATATTTCCTGAAATGGATTCTATGGCCAGCGGATTACGAGCGCAAAGACCTATTGATTTAGTATTCTCTGAATTATCGGTTATAAATATGCTGAATGGTAGATATATTATTGCTGATGAGAACCAACAACCTATTCGCAATCCACGTGCTTTAGGGAATGCATGGTTTGTTCATGAGTACATTGTTGTTGAAAATGCGGATGAAGAAATCAGCGCTTTGCGTAATTTCGATTCCAGAAATACTGCTATCGTTGATAAACGGTTTGAGGAATTTATTACTGGGAAATCATTTTCTTTAGAAAATAATGGCAGTATTGTTTTAACTGATTATCAACCGAATTATTTAAAATATAATTGCAACGCCAATTCAGAACAGTTAGCTGTTTTTTCAGAAGTGTATTACGAAAAGGGATGGAATGCTTTTATTGATGGAGAGCAGGTTTCTCATTTTAGGGTGAATTATATACTCAGAGCAATGGTGGTTCCGCAGGGTGAGCATTTTATTGAATTTAAGTTTGAACCAAAATCGTATTTTACTGGAAATAAAATTTCGTATGCAAGTTCAATAATTCTTCTTTTGATTATTGCCGGATATATTGGTGTAGAAGTACGGAAGACCTTAAAACCAAAGCAATCTTAATATTTGGGAAGGGAAAAATAATTAAACTTAATTGAGTTAATAATGTTAATATGAAACTTTATTAATGGTTTATTACAATTATGCATGAACGCCATACAAACAAAACTCAATATTTTGAAGAGCAGATCTATACAACTAAAAAGTATGTAATTCCATTTATTGGGAAATACAAGCAGATTGATAAACACACATCTGTTTTAGAAATAGGTTGTGGTGAAGGTGGCAATTTAAAGCCATTTATGGATTTGGGTTGTAAAATTACCGGAATTGATCTTTCACATGGAAAAATTGAATTGGCTCATAAATTTTTTGAAAAACACGAAAATTATAAAAACCTCACACTAATTTGCGAGGATATATATAATCGTAGTGATCTTGGAAAATTTGATGTAATAATTTTTAAAGATGTGATTGAGCATATTCCAAACCAGGAAAAATTCATGGGATATTTAAAAAATTTCCTTCATTCGGGAAGTGCTGTTTATTTTGGTTTTCCACCATGGCAAAACCCTTTTGGCGGGCATCAGCAAATGTGTAAAAACAAAATACTTTCGAAACTTCCGTATTTTCATTTATTACCACGGTTTATTTATAAAGGGATATTACGGCTTTTTGGTGAACCTGCTGTGAAAATTAATGGTTTATTGGAAGTAAAAGAGACAGGTATTTCTATAGAAAGATTTGAACGGATTTTGAAAAAACACGAGTATAAAATAACAAACAGGACGTTTTATTTTATCAATCCTAATTATGAGGTAAAATTCAAATTAAAACCTCAAAAGCAAAATAGAATAATTGCATTAATACCCTGGGTGCGAAATTTTTTTACTACTTCTGCTTATTATCTTGTCTCGAACAGCAACAAATAATATATGGAACCGGGAAGAATTCCAAATAACTTTTTTATTCGCGATGTTTTAGAAGTTGCCCCTGAATTGCTTGGGAAATACCTTGTAAGGAAATTTGAAAATGGTACAATTAAAAAATACCTTATTTCAGAAACCGAGGCTTATAAAGGAAGACAGGATTTAGCTTGCCATGCCAGTAAAGGAAAAACTCCACGAACTGAAATTATGTTTCAATGTGGAGGTACTGTTTATGTTTACCTTATTTATGGTATTTATTGGATGTTGAATTTTGTAACAGGCAGGGAAGGGGATGCTTCAGCAGTATTAATTCGTGGACTTGAAGGGATTTCTGGTCCAGGAAGGGTAGGGAAGGAACTGCAACTCAATAAATCGTTTTATGGTGAAACTCTTGTTAATTCTGATAAGTTATGGATTGAAGAAAGTAACATTAAAACCAGATTCACAACATGTCCACGAGTAGGAATAGAATATGCCGGAGAACCATGGGTAAGTAAACCCTGGCGTTTTATTGCTGATTTAAAATTGCGTTAAAAGAAAATCCTGATTAATGATTAAGTAGATAGCAGCTGAGTTTGAAAAATTGTCTAATTCCGGTTCAAACCAACCTTCTAATTTTGTTCCAAAAACAACACCATTTGCAAATTCTTTTTTCAAGTCATAATATATTGAGAACATCTTTTTTCGAGGAGTAATATTTTCAAATTCTGAATTTAATCCGGGTACTTCCTGCAGTAAATGTTTTCCTTTAATTCCAAAAAAGTTTTCAGCATTCAAATAGCTTAGTCCAAAATTTCCAATCTGTGATTTTACAGAACCTTCCAGAAACCAACCATTTCCTTTTTCAAACGGAAGCCCGGCATTTCCTTTAGAATCAGCAAAGGTTACATAATAACCTGCAAGGTTCATTTTTTGAAAAAACCCAATTAATGGAATTTTTGATTTTAATCCGTAAACAGCATTTGCTAATGTCTGAACTTTTAATGGGCTGGTATCAATTTCACCTCCCCTATGATGGATTAAAATCTGAAGTGGGACAGAAAAAGTAATTTTTTCCGATTTGAATATTTTATATTCCAGCGATATTCCTGATGTTAAATGTTCTTGAAAAGGATCACCTTTTTTAATAAACTGTTCCCAGTTTAACCAGCTGTTAAAAAATAATTTATCAGAATTATGAAGTAGCTGAAAACCTGCCTCTGGTTTATCTGTTAAAAATCGTTCCGGCTCCCAAATCGGGCTTATTAGCCGATGGTTTTGGCTGTTGTTAAGGTTTCCTATAATAAATTGGAAGTTATCAGTAAAATTAATCAGTGCCGAAAACCATGGATTACTCCAGGTTGATTTATCTGCACCATTATATTTAAGATAGTGCCAACCCAATTCAAGTTGAACTTTACTGGATGGGTTATAAATAATTTTTGGCCTAAGCCAGGCACCGGTTAGTGTATAACCATCGACAAAGGAAGATTCATATTCATTATTCTTAAAAAAGCTGATATTTTCAAATTTAAAATAAAGTGTTTTTTCAGTTTTTTCTACAGGCAAATTAGTCTCAAAAAAATCCTGGGCTGAAGTTGAATTAACAATTCCGATAAGAATTAATATTATGAGAATCAGATGGCGCATATACAAAATTATCTATTTTCCGATAATAAACCGGTCGTAAAACCATAATAAGATTGTTGCCAAAACTGCCACTCCCGAATATAGCATCCAAATATTTGAAGGGTGGTAATTTTGCCATAGAAAATTGGTCAATTCAACTTGTGTCATATTTAATTGCAAACCAGCTTCTTTTAAAAAATCATTTTTTGTGAATGTTTCTGAAATTTCAGGAAGCGATATTCCACGCTGAGTAATTTCTTTCTGTACCAGGAAAACCTTATCAGCAATCCCTTCATAAATATCGCCTGATAGCCAGCCTGCCAACTGATGTCCGGCGGCAATAGGCAGGAATGAAGTCCCCATATAAAGAGCTTTTTTATCAGCCGGGGCAATCCGTCCCACATATTCAGTATACTTGGGAGAACTTGCCATTTCACCCAAAGCAAAAATTAAAACTCCCAAAAGAATTAACCATCCACTCTGGTTTGAAAACATAAGGCCAAGGCCTCCGGCCAATACCAGTATTCCACCCATCATAGCGGCTAATGGTTTAAAACGCATAACAAATGCTGAAACCATAATTTGAAAAACAATGATAAAAAAGGAATTCATACTTGTCATTGACACAGCATTAATGGCACCTTCACTCCCTATTGTTTCCGTAAGCCAGGGCCAAACCGAATGTAATCCGTTGTATACTATTCTGGTATCTATCCATTGATCAATAAAAATTGGGAATGAGTAGTACAACTGATTAAAGGCTGTCCAAAACAGGATCATTATAATTAGGAATAAAACGTATCTCCAGTTTTTGAGTGTAATCCAAATATTTACAAGAGCTTGCAAAATATTTTTGCCCAGTGAATTTCCTTTTTCTTTGGTGACCGTTTCTTTAAAGAAAAAGAGGGTAATTAGTGAATTTACTGCAATTGCTGCGATGGACATATAAAATACATAATCCCAGCTTTTATTCATCAATGCACCGGCAATAAAAGGGCCTATAAAACCTCCAATATTAATCATCATATAAAAAATTCCAAAACCTATTGATGAAGTTTCTTCATCGGTTGTCTTGGCAATCATTGCAGAAATGATTGGTTTAAAAAAGGCACCACCCACACATGTCCATACAAAGGCAAAAAACATCAGCCCAAAGCTGTCAAATGTTTTTATCATATAAAATCCACTGATATATATAGCAAACGATAAAAAAAGAATTCTTTTATACCCGATTTTATCAGCAATGGCACCCGTTATTACCGGCAGGAAATAAAGCAACATGGAACCGGTACCCATGATTATCCCTTTTTGTGCCTGGCTTAAACCAAGAGCCCCGGTATCTTTCGAATTAACAAGGTACAATGCAAAGGCAAGATAAAATCCATACCATGCCCAACGTTCAAATAATTCAATTGTGTTTGAAGCCCAAAAAGCAGCTGAGTATTTTTTGAAAACTTTAATTAATCCCATATTATAATTCCATTTCAAAAGCCCCTAAAGTAATAGAAATTGATTGGATTGATTAAAAAGACTAGTTGAAAAATTTATTTTTACAATGAAAAACTGAAATCATCGGGGAAGAAAACAGCCAGGCTTAAAATGATCATTATAATGATAAACAGGATGATAAAAAATCCAACGACTCCAATTTTAAATCCTTTTTTTACTTTGACTGATTTGGTGGAACTTACAGTATAGTCAATCGACTTTGCTAGCTTTGTAAGTGCCTTGTCATTTTTCACAATGTAATCGGCAGCACCACGTTTAATTATGGTAACAGCAACTTCAACATCATTTTGGCCACTTAGGAAAAAGAAATCGGTTTCTGGTAATTCCGCTTTAACCTTTTTCATAAGTTCCATCCCGTTGATGTCTTCCATAGCATAACTACATACAAACATATCTGGGTTAAGCTGCAAATGTTCAAGGCTTTCTTCGCCTTTTGTAAAAGACATTACGTTGTTGTATTTCCTGGATTTTAAAAATCCTACAACAAGATTATTGTAAATGGGGCTTTCAATGACTACAAAAATAAGTGGATTCCTTGTATTTTGCATGGTTATCTGTTATTGCTGCAATTTCGATAAATTTAATATATTTTTTTCACAAAACAACTTTGTAAATTAATCAACGTTTTACAATACCGTTTATTTTAATTGTTTACAGAATTGTAATATGCTACAAATCTACGGTATCTTTTTGAATAGATAAAATGCGTATTTAAAAAGATATTTCTTATCTGAGCATAAATTTCTGTCAGATTTTGCTAATTACCTTTTGAAAATAGTATTTATAATATGATAAAATGGGTATATTTATTTCATGTAATTTGATTGAATAAGGGAAAAAAGTTTTTATACCTTAGTCATGCCTGAGTAGGAAATTCAGGAACTGAAATTTGAAATTGCCCGGAAGTTTGTTTATTGATACAATTGAAAAAGAGTTGGTTGAGAAAGTTAATTCAAAATACAAAAAGAAAAAAGATGATGGGCAGTAATTGAACCTGTTTAAAAAATATGAAATGTTACTGGCAGTTGATATAGGAAATACAAATATTGTTTTTGGAATATAC
>JABMQB010000325.1 GCA_013203525.1 Mariniphaga sp. | reverse complement strand
TTCAAATTCTGTAATCACATCTACCTCCCCCTCTAGGATAAAACATTTTTCCTGGGAATCATAATACCAATCAAATTTTGATTCGTCTTTTTCCCAGATTGGCCAATCAAAAACTCCAATTTCTTCAAGTTGGCTAACTTCTAATTGTTCAATTTTTATTTTCACGATAATACAATTTATTTTACCCTGTCATCTGGTTATATTGACTTTTACAGTTATTGATTTTATTAAAAATAAAAAAACTTACAACTAATTTAAAAAATATATTCTGTAATATAATATAGAAAATTAAAAAAATCATTCAGATTATTAACTTATACATATCCTTTTTATTATGACAATTTATTCTGATTTGTTGAAAATATTCCATTTTAGAGATTAAAAATCAATTATAAATTATAATTAGAAACATGCGTAATAATTATTAAATTGCATAAAAAAACATGAATAAATTTATCAACCTTTTCAAAATTACCCTTCTGCTAATTATTTGTACTAATTCATGTAAAAATGCAGAAAAGCCAGAATCTTTTTCATTCGTTTTTATGACCGACATTCACCTGGAATCAGAGAGGAAAGCAACAGAGGGTTTCCTACAGGCCATTGATACGATCAATAAAATAAAACCCGATTTTGTTTTAACCGGCGGTGATTTGATAGCGGATGCATTGGGACAAACATATGGAAGAAGTGATAGTTTGTATAATTTATATAAAGAAACCATTACAGAATTAAACATGCCTGTGTATAACACAATCGGGAATCATGAAGTTTTTGGGTTGTATGTTGAAAGTGGCATAACACCCGAAAATGAATTATATGGCAAAAAGATGTATGAAGCTAAGCTAACTAAGAGATACTATTCGTTTGATATTAATGGCTGGCACTTTATAATTCTTGATGGAATTGGCTTTACCGAAAACAGAAGATACTTCGGACATATTGATTCGCTACAATTGCAATGGCTTAAAGAAGACCTGTTAAAAACCGGACAAAATAAACCGATTGCCATGAGTACTCATATTCCATTAATTAGTATAAGTTCTCAAATTATGACCTCTCCCACAGCCGGATTAGGTAGGAGCTCCGTTATTACCAATGCTCACGATGTATTTGAATTAATTGATGGCTACAATGTTAAGCTTGTTTTACAGGGCCACCATCATTTTCTGGAAGATATCAATTATAACGGGATTCATTTTATTACCGGTGGTGCAGTTTCATCAAACTGGTGGAATGGGACAAGATATGGTATGGAAGAAGGATTTCTGAAGATTGATGTTACAGGTGAAGTTTTTAAATGGGAATATATTGATTTTGGTTGGGAAGTAAAATAATTAAAACAATCTCGATTCCGCTAACGTAAATAACAAGACATAGTGTAAAATCTTACTATTCTATAAAAAACAAATTCCAATAAAACCTGTCATATTAAGAATGTATAATCTTTGAATTTTATTATTTTTACCGGCTCATTAAACTGGTAAAAAATGGCTATACGAAATATTTTAGTTTTTTTTGTGATTCTTGTCGGATTTACTTCATGTAACCAAACTTCTCAAAAAGATTATGTACAATATGTAAATCCTTTAATCGGCACTTCTTATTCAGCTACAGCCGATATGACAAATATTACAATTGACAATTATGGACAAGTGATTCCTGCAGTTTCAATGCCTTTTGGAATGACACAATGGACTCCTCAAGTATTACCAACCGAACAACCTAGTGTTGCTCCTTTTTACTCAAACTATAATTACATACATGGTTTCAGAGCTACTCACTGGATTGGTGGTTTAAAAGCCCAGGACTATGGAAGTTTTACGCTTATGCCAGTAAATGAATTATTCAGGACTGCTCCGGAAATGCGTAAATCCTCTTATACCCAAAATGTTATTTCAAGTGATCCATCCTATTTTTCGGTTTTACTTGAATCATATAATATAATGGCTGAAGTTACAGCTACAAAACGAGCAGGCTTTTTCCGTTTCTCATGGCTTATGCCTGATAACCCAAAAATAATTATTGATGTAAATTCTGATGAAGCTCTCGGTTACATTAAAATTGATACATTAAAAAACGAAGTTTATGGATATAATCCTGTACATAGAATGTATAATGGAGATACCAAACCTACAGGATTTAGTGGATATTTTGTGGCCCGGTTTGACGAACCTATTTCTGATTTTGGCACTTTTAAGGGAATGGATTACACTCCAGGAAAAATGGAAGATTCTAATCAGGTTAACCTGGGCGCCTATGTTGGATTTGTATTAACAGAAAAAAACAGTGTATTAGTAAAAATTGGAACATCCTTCACAAGTATCGAAAATGCAAGGGAAAACCTTGATGTCGAAATTCCCGACTGGGATTTTACAAAAACTCAATCTGATCTATATTCATCATGGAATAATTTGCTGGGAAAAATAGACATTGAGGGTGGAGATAAAGATGATTTTATGAAATTTTACACATCTCTTTATCGCAGTTGTTTACAACCAAGGTTGTTTTCGGATATCGATGGTTCTTATCCCGGATTTGGAGGCGATAGTATAATCCATAAAACAGATGGATTTGATTATTATTCCGATTTTCCGGCATGGACTATGAGCAGAGCCCAAATGCCATTGGTAAGCCTTGTAGCCCCAAATCAATACGAAGACATGCTTAAATCGCTGATTATAAAAGCGGAGAATGGCGGATGGATGCCGACATCGCCCATGTGGAACAGTTATACTTCTGATATGATTGGTGATAATATATCAACTATAATTGCTGATGCTTACCTAAAAGGATTTAATGTTGATATCAATAAGGCCTGGCCATTTATGCTTAAAAATGCGTATGAAACCCCGGAAAATCCATTTGATTATATCAATGGGAAAGGACGTCGTGCACTTGAATCTTATCTGGAATACGGTTATATTCCTTTGGAAGATGAAGTTAAAGATGCATATTATCACGGTGGGCAGGTTTCCCGAACGTTGGAATATGCTTATAATGATTGGGTGCTGGCACAAGTTGCTAAAAAACTTGGAAAAACAAATGAGTTTGAAGATCTCTTAATCCGTGCTGAAAATTATGTTAATGTTTTTGACCCTGATAAAGGATGGGTAAATGGACGATTTGCAAATGATTTATTCACAGATGAATTCATTGAAAATGTAGAATTACCTTTTTTAACAGATGGAACACCCAAACAATATACATGGAATGTTCCCCATAATATTCCCGGACTGATTGAAACTATGGGTGGAACTGAAATTTTTACAGATAAACTAAATAATTTCTTTGATTCAGGACAGTATAAGCATGAATTTGTATTTGGGCATCATAATCCATATCTTTTAAATTATATCGATGATTGGAAAAAAACACAGGAAACAGTAAAAAATATATTAGGTGCAAAATATGGAACTACACCCATGGGAGGGTTGGCAGGTAATGAAAGTGCAGGGCAATTATCGGCATGGTATGTTTTTTCTGCTATGGGATTTTACCCGGTTTGTTCTGGTAGTAATGAATACCAACTTTCATCCCCGATTTTTAATAAAGTAACCTTAAATCTCAACAACCAATTTTTCCCGGGCAATAAATTTGAAATAATTGGAAAAGGCGAAAACCAATATAATGCGTTTAATAAGGTAAAACTAAATGGAAAAGAATCCGGAACTGTATTAAATTATAATGATTTAATAAATGGGGGGAAACTGGTATTCAGTTTATCCGAATAGATGCTGGATAATGGATAATAGATAACTAATGAAAGAATAAATAAGCCATAAAAATAGCTGCAATAATTCCGACAAAATCAGCGATTAGTCCACAAACAACTGCATATCGGGTATTCTTTATACCTACTGCTCCAAAGTAAACAGCCAAAATATAAAACGTTGTATCGGTTGCTCCCTGCACAGTACTTGCAACACGGCCCACAAAAGAATCTGCTCCATGGGTTGTCATCGCATCAACCATCATTCCGCGTGCACCACTACCACTTAATGGTTTCATTAATGCAGTTGGTAAAGCCTCTGTAAAATCAGTATTAACACCCATCAATTCGAATAGCCAAACAAATCCTGAAATAAACCAATCCATAGCACCCGATGCCCTGAATACACCGATAGCAACCAAAATTGCAATCAGATATGGAATTATCTTTACAGCTATTTTAAAACCATCTTTTGCTCCTTCAATAAAAGTTTCATAAACATTGATACCTTTAAACATAGCAAGAACAATAAATGCAACAATAACCGAAAAAAGAATAAAATTTGAAGCAACAGTTGACACCAATGTAATTTGATCTTTACTAAGAGTAGAAAAAAACCATATTATTGCAATTATAAAAGCTGTAAGCCCACCAAGATACGACAGAATTGTTTTATCTAACAAATTAATTTTCTGATAAATTGCTACTGAAATTAATCCTGCAATAGTTGAAAAATAGGTTGCCAACATAATAGGGATAAAAATATCAGACGGATTTGCAGCTCCCAATTGTGCCCGGTAAACCATAATTGTAATTGGCAGGATGGTAAGTCCAGATGTGTTTAATACCAAAAACATAATCTGGGCATTTGATGCCCTGTCTTTATTTGGATTGGTTTCCTGCATTTGTTTCATTGCCTTCAATCCAACCGGAGTTGCCGCATTATCAAGGTTTAGCATATTTGCGGCAATGTTTAAAATAATGGAACCATGAGCCGGATGGTCTTTTCCAAGTTCAGGAAAAAGTTTATTTAGAAACGGGCCTAATGCCCTCGATAATATTCTTACAATACCACCCTCCTCGCCTATTTTCATTATACCCATAAACAAGGTTAATACGCCGGTTAATCCCAATGATATTTCAAAACCGGTTTTTGCCATATCAAATACAGCCGTTACCATTGCCGGGAAAACCTCAGTATCGCCCGTAAAAATCAACTTTATTAAACCAATAATAAAAGCGATAATAAAAAAGAAAATCCAGATATAATTTAGTGCCATAAAATCAATTTCTCTCGAATATAATAAAAAAAAGAGGGGCATAAATGCCCCTCTAAAATTAATACCGAATTATTTTTTATTTATATCCTTAACGTTGTACAAGAACATCAGGTTGAAGATCAAGTTGAGCCTGTGGAACCGGCATCCATTTATTAGCTTCGGTAAAACTTTTACCAGCCAAAAATGAAGCCCTAACCCTTGCATCAGCAGTAGCAAAACTATTAAGAACATCAGCCATACTTTTCCCACCAATTTTGTTTGGCAGGCCATCCCAACGTCTTAAGTCGAAGAAACGGAACCCTTCAGTGGCAAATTCAAGACGTTGTTCCCACTGAACAGCACGCATTGCTTCATTATTATTCGCAAACGAAGAATATAAGCCAAGCTGATAATTAGCAGCTGGCTGATCCCAGTCTATATCGCCATCAGCACCCCAAGGATAAAATGAAGCAGGAAGTACATGAACAAGAACTTTACCCATTACAACCTGATTATCGGCTCTGTCACGAATTTGGTTAACCAAATCGCGTGCTTTTCCAAGATCACCTTCAGAAGCAGCAACTTCAGCTCTCCATAACAGGATATGGCTGTAACGCAAATAACGGAAATTATTAGCATTGATACCAGTTTGCCATCCTGTAGTTGTAGAAAGGCTGTAACGTTCTGATTGATTCATGAAAGGTTTTGGACAAGGAAGGTAAGGCCCACCATCGGATTGTTTACGAACCCAGTTACTACCACGGTTAACTCCCCAGTCTTTGTAAGGAATTCCCCTGCGGCTTACTGTATAGTCCAAACGTGGATCAACTGCATGATCGGTAGGAACAAAAGTTTCATTGGAAGAAATACCTGCATCATTTGCCAGGTCTGTATCGTTAAATGTATCAAACATTGGTAATCCGTTTGCATCAACTTTATGTGCATTTACCAGGTTTTGCGATGGACAATGAAATCCGCAACACATACCTATATCAGCACCATGGGGCCAGTTAAGGCCTATTCCCATTTCAGCATTTAACGATTCGTTAATATCATTCACATTAGCCTGGACTTCCCAAATCGACTCAGCATTGTTATTGGTTGCAATGTTGAAGTTGTCGATATAATTAGGCATAAGCGAATATTTACCACTGCTGATAATAGCATCAAGCAAAGGTTTTGCCTGAGAATATTCCAGTTCCTGCAAATGTGCCCTTGCAGCTAATGCCATAGCAGCATATTTGGTTGGGCGGCCAACCTGAGCTTGTGAATCCGGAAGTTTACTTGCTGCAAAAGCAAGGTCTTCGACTACAAAATCTAAAAATGCACCTGCAGCATTCACATTTGAAACCAGTGCAGGATCTTCTGTTTCTTCAGTCAGAATTGGGATAAAATCACCAAAAACCAACCATGCTTCAAAATTGAACAATGCCCTGAGGAATCTTGCTTCAGCCCTAAATTGATCAGCTTTTGCAGCATCAATAGTTCCTGCTTCTTCGGTTGCATTTATAACTTTTATTGTTTTATTGGCACGGTCAACTCCCATTCCAATACACAATTTCCATTTATCAGCCGGGTAATTATTAGTACTTTGTACTTCCCAGCGTTCGATGTCGTTAGCCGGAACCTGATCACCCTCTTCTGATCCTTTGTATGCATCGTCAGAAGCAGCAGATCCATATGTCCAGTTCTGGATAGATGCGCCCCAGGAAATATCCCATAAGGAACTACCACCAACCATCGCATAAGTCCCGATCAACAAAGCATCAATACCTTTTTCGTCAAAAAAGACATTCTCTGATGTTGATCCTAATGGTGATTTAGTCAGAAATTCTTCTGAACATGAATAAGACATGGCCAATAAAAACAATGTGACCATTAATATTGATAGTTTTTTCATATTATTCTTTTGTTTAAATTAATAATACATTATTTATTATAAACCAAGTGTTACACCAAACATAACCTGACGCGGTGTAGGCCATGCTCCACGGTCTAATCCCATTCCACTACCAGAGGTTCTGTATTCCGGATCAAGTCCGCTATAACCTGTTATGGTAAATAAATTAGTAACCTGTGCATACACTCTCAAACTTTTAATCTGAGCCCTGTCGAGTATATTTTTTGGTACTGTATATCCTAACCTAAGCGATTTAAGCTTCAGGTATGAAGCATCTTCAATGAAAGCGGTTGATGGCTGTTGTGAGATATCATTTTGGTCAAGCATAGGAAGTTTAGCATCAGCATTATTAGAAACATAAGGGCTTCCCCATGAATCATATAAGGCATCATGGCTTAAACCACCATTAAACATACCATAGTCGATCCAACGCGTTACATAATTAACCATTTCATTTCCAATACTTGAGTAGAAGAACAGGTTAAGGTCAAAATTACCATAACCCAGGTCTATATTAAGTCCACCGACCAAATCAGGATGTGGGCTACCAATAAAATCCCTGTCATCAGCATCGATAACACCGTCACCGTTTGTATCAGTAAATTTAAAATGGCCTGCCTTGTTATAATCAGAAGTTCCATATTGAGGATGAGCAGCAGCTTCAGCATCGGTCTGGAATATTCCTTCAACATTATAACCATAAAACTCAGGGAAGGCTGTTCCTTTAGAAAATCTTGTATAAGTCATTTGGCGCTCACTACCAGCATCAATCTCTAATTCATCATCGCTTGAAATTCTTAAAATTTCATTTTTATAATGCGAAAGCGTAAGATTGGCAGCGTATGTAAGTTTTCCATCCATTGCGGAATTGTTGTACCCCGCTTCAATATCAAAACCGGTATTTTTCATATCACCAATATTTATATCAGGTGCACTTGCTGTACCGGATACCTGTGGTATTTGCTCCCGGTAAAGCATATCGCTGGTATTCCTTTGCCACACATCAACTGAAACTGCAAGATGTTTGTCGAGCATAGTAGCTGCCAGCCCAACGTTAAGGGTTTCAGTAGTTTCCCATGTTACATCTTCATTTCCAAGTGTAGAAGGCCGGAATCCTGCCGCTGCACTGGTATTTGATCCGTCGATAGCATAAGATGCCTTATAAGTGTGGGTGCCATAAGTAGAATATGAATTGTAATTACCAATCCTGTCGTTACCTGCCAAACCCCAACCAACTCTTAATTTTAAAAGGTCTAACCAGTTCTGGGTTCCAGCCATAAAACTTTCCTCTGATATTGCCCACGCCGCTGATGCAGCCGGGAAAGTACCATAACGGTTTGCCTCACTAAAACGTGAAGAACCATCACGACGAGCAGTTGCTTCAAAGAAGTATTTGCCCATCAGGTCGTAATTAATACGGCCAAAAACCGAGAACAGCGACCATTCAGAACCTGAACCACTGTTTTCTTTGTTGCTTTCGCCCGAGTTAAGCTGCATATAATCCGTAGATTCCGAGAAATATACACGCCTGCTTGCATTCACGTAACTGTATTTGTTTTCAAGGGCCTCAGTACCTAATACTACATTAACTTTATGAATATCGGCAAATGTAGCATTGTAATTTACGGTATTGGTCCAGTTCCATTGCAGAGAATAATTTGAACTTACATTCACTCCGTTTACCCTGTTTGGTTCAGAATGTTCATAGGTTGGAAGTACATAACTCTTTCCATTCCATTGTCCGAAATTATAACCAAGTAAACTCTTAACAGTAAGTCCGTCCATAATGGTTATTTCGCCAAAGACACTACCCAATATCCGGAACCATTCACCACCACCGTCTTTTGCACGGGTAAGAGTGGCAACAGGGTTATCAAAGTTACCCCCTTCAGGCATTTTCGAACCTGCAAAGTTACCATTGATATCATAAACCGGACAGATGGGTTGTGCACGATAAACCCGTGAAGGAACTGTACCTTCGCCGTTATCTCCCCTTTCACCATGTTGGTTAATATAAACAACCTGTAATGATTCGCCAGCCTTAAACCAATCGTTAAATGTGGCTTGTGAATTCATTCTGAAGGTATACCTTTTAAAATCACTATATTTCAGGATACCCTCTTCATCGAGGTAATTCCCGGAGAAAGAATAGGTAGAATTTTTTCCACCCCCGCTTACCTGAAGGCCATATTCCTGGATAATCCCGGTTTGATAAGACTCATCATGCCAGTCGGTACCCTGTTTATTAGCTTTATAAATGGTATAATCAGGATAATTGTATAAAGCAGGATTAACTGCCGGATCACCTTCCATGGCTCCACCGGGCAGGATATAATCCGGAATTACCGGGTTAGAACCTGATCCATACTGAGCATGTGATGGTGCAGCACCTCTGTTTGCAAATGATAACCATACAGCTTCAGCATATTCCTGGGTATTCAGCATGTCATACTTATTTGTTGCCTGAGAAATACCTGTTCTGGCTGTAAAACTAATACTGGGTTGCTGATTCGCCCGGCCCTTTTTCGTTGTAATGATAATAACACCGTTTGCACCCCTTGTTCCATAAATGGCAGCCGAAGATGCATCTTTCAGAATAGAAATTGATTCTATGTCTGATGCACTAAGGTTATTACCCGGACCTGAAGGCACACCGTCGATAACATACAACGGATTTGGGTCATTAATCGTTCCAACACCACGAATACGAATTGTAGCATCTCCACCAGGTACATTAGAAGAAGTAACGGTAACACCCGATACCTGCCCCTGAATGCGGCTCATTATACTTGGTGCAGTAGAAATCTGCATTTTTTCTTCCGACACTGTAGAAACAGCACCGGTTAACTCCTCTTTCAGACGAGTACCATAACCAATAACTACAACTTCGTCAACCCCGATAACATCGGGTTCCATGACTACGTTAAAAGTTGTTTGGTCACCAATTTCCAATCCCTGAGTACGCATACCTATGTACGAAAACATAAGTGTAGCAGCGTCAGCAGGAACTGCCAATGTAAAGTTCCCGTCAAAGTCGGTTACTGTACCAATTGTAGTACCTGATACTACAACAGTTACTCCTGGTACAGGCGCTCCATCAGTGTCAGCTACACTACCCAACAGCTGTTTGTCCTGCGCATACGAACCTAGAGAAAATACCATTAAAATGGTTAGGAAAAGTAAGGTAAAAATACCTTTAATTTGACTTTTTTCCATAGATTTAAATTTAGTTGTTAAATGATTTGGTTAAGAATTAATATCACTTTAATCGTGTTGTTTTAAATCAATTTTAATACTGATTAAAACAGTACAAATTTTTAAATAGTTAAAATAAAAAATAGTTTGGTTGAATATAGTAGTATACGAAATAATACTACCTCATCCGGATTTTTCCATAGGCAATCAAGTTACGTTAGTTAGTTCTTCGAAATTATATAAAATATTGGCATTAACCAATAATAAATACGAAATTAAACAAAACATTTTCTTTTCAAATTTTGTTTAAAGATGTTAAATAATACTTTTTCTGTATAAATTACAATAAGGCGTAAAGTATACACTTATTATACTAATTATTAATTCACTAAGAATTAAAACCTTACAAAAACAGATTCATTTTAATATGTTTTTTTTTGAAAATTTAATTTTTTTCGAACAAAATGTTAATAAAGTAATTATACTTGTAACATTCTAAAATATTATTAAAATGAAAAATTTACTTTTTTGGACATTATCAGTAATTATTACATTCTCTGCAATTATATACCAGAGATCAACCGGACCAACTTATGATAAAAAAACAAAAATTGTAATAGATGAAACAGAATACAATTTTAAATTATTAAGGAGCCATGGTGGAGAAAAGGATTGTAAAATTGAGCTTGAAGTAGCAGATCAAGATATTATTGCAATTTTAGAATACCGGAAATTCCCTACCCGGGATAGGTGGATTAAGCAAACAATGGAAATACAGGATGGCAAATTAACAGCTATTTTACCTCATTTGCCACCTGCAGGAAAGTATGAATATAAGGTTACCCTTGATAAGGGCGGAAAACAATATCCTTTAAATGAAGGTAATTCTGTTGTTATTCGCTTTAAAGGAGATGTACCCGCTGGAATTTTAATTCCGCATATTTTCTTTATGTTTTTTGCAATGTTCCTTTCGAACCTGGCCGGGATAATGGCAATTTTCAAACATAAAAAATATATTCTGTACGCGAAAATTACCTTAGGAACGTTGTTTTTTGGTGGTTTGGTTTTAGGGCCGGCCGTTCAATGGTATGCATTTGGCGAAGCCTGGGCTGGAGTTCCATTTGCGTGGGATTTGACAGATAATAAAACTTTACTTGCGTTTATATTTTGGGGTATTGCAGTTATTGTTAACCGAAAAAAGGAAAAACCAATTTATTCAATTATTGCTTCGATTGTTATGTTAGCAGTTTATTGTATTCCACATAGTATGTTTGGCTCAGAACTTAATCCTGAAACAGGCGAAATAATTCAGGGTTGGATTCAGCTTTTTATGTAAGGATCAATTATAAAGCAATATTGAATTTGAAAGTTTGAGTGCTTCCGACTCGATATAGGAACGAAAACCTTCTTCCGTTTTCCATTGCTCTTTATCCAAACCCCAAACCGAAAAGAAATAATGTTTTGCCGGAATTCTATCTTCACATTCCTGACCAATATAATAGGTTTCAGAAATAATATTGCTAAAACTTTTTTCCACTACGGTTTGATATCCGAGATTGAAAAAATTTATGTCGGTTGTCCTTTCAATTTTTCCGGCCTCACCTGATGGAACAAGAACTGCCATGCCTAATTCATCGTTATTTAATGATTGTACATCATGCGTTCCAATACATTTAAAATCATTTGTATCAAATTCAAATGGTTCATTTTTCAGATGAGTAGTAACTATTCCTGTTACAATCTGGTCATTTTCCAAACATCCAATTATGGTTACATCCGATTCGAACCAATACTTCCCGGGATATAATGAAATTCGCTCAACTGCTTCCAGTTCATCATCATCAACTTTCCAACCTTCATATCTTAATTCAAAAACCGAACGCAATGGACCTTCTAGTATTTTCTGATATTCATAAACATTGGTTGAGCCAAGCCTAAACAATGAATCGTTTCGAAGCAAAGCAATTCCTCCCGATCCTAACGAACTTCCACAATGCAATACATCCATTCCCCAATCAGATAATGAATGATAATCTCCCAATTCGGGTGTATGTAATTTATCAATAATAAAACCGGGTTTGAGCTTACCAAACAAATCCTTTACATTTCGACAATCGAAATAATTGCGGAAACCAATTTTATCATTCTCCCAATTTACACTTTCGCCCTGGGCAATTATCTTAAAACCATCATCGCATCCAGGCGCCAAATATTGATCGACCTCTTTATAGGTACCATCTTCCTGATGTATCCCTAACCTGAGATTTGTTCGTTTTTCAAATTCCGGATAATCCTCTGATTTTACAAAATCAATTTTTAATTCCAAAGTTTCATTTGCATCAAAGTTTAAAACCAACACTACTTCATCCCATGTCCCGTCATTATTAAGATCGTCAACCTGGCTTGGAATAAATATATCGTCCTCCTTTTCAAAAACCGGAAGCAATCCTTCAGTTAATTTAATTTTTGAAGCAATTTCATTCCTGGAAAGAATAAGCACTTCATCAATCCTTTCTACATTTAACGAATTGGTTAAAAATATTTCAACTTCCTTCTTACAGGAAAAAAGAAATACTGCCAATAATAAAATACAAAATATCTTTAATTTCATTCTATTCAGGAATTTCATTTTCACCTTTTACATAACCGAAGTTGGCCAATATACCACCATCGACATACAATACTTGCCCATTAACAAAATCGCTTGCTTTTGAAGCGAGGAACAAAGCAGCATTTCCAACATCTTCGGGTTCACCCCATCTTCCGGCTGGCGTTCGGGTCATAACCAAATCGTTAAACGGATGTCCACCTTCACGGATCGGTGCTGTTTGCGATGTTGCAATATAACCGGGGCCAATACCATTTATCTGTAAGTTGTATTTAGCCCATTCACAGCACATATTTGCTGTAAGAAGTTTTAATCCTCCTTTTGCAGAGGCATAGGCAGAAACTGAATTACGGCCATAAACACTCATCATCGAACACATATTAATAATCTTTCCTTCGCGCTTTTTAATCATCGAAGGAGCAACTCTTTTGGTAACAATTAACGGCGCCACTAAATCAACATCGATAACCTGTTTGTAATCAGAAATGGCCATGTCAAGAATTGGAATTCGTTTAATTATCCCGGCATTATTTACAAGGATATCTATTTCGCCAACTTCCTTTTCAATGGTTGAAATCCCTTTATCAACATCCATTTCATCTGTGACATCAAATTTTAAAGTAAAAACATCAATGCCCAAATCTGCATATTCATTTTTACACTGATCAAGCCTTTCTTCCGAAATATCATTTACACAAATTCTTGCTCCGGCCTTTCCAAGAGTAGTTCCTATGGCCATTCCTATTCCATGTGTTCCACCAGTAATGAGGGCAACTTTATTTTTTAAGCTAAATAATTCTTCAATCATAATATGTTTTATTTAAGCTGATCGGGTTGAATAATGTCCATATCGGTATAATCGAGGTTTTCACCAGCCATACCCCAAATAAAAATGTAATTGCTGGTTCCTGCCGCCGAATGTATCGACCAACTGGGTGAAATCACAGCTTGTTCATTTTGCATCCATATATGGCGCGTTTCTTCGGGTTGTCCCATAAAATGGCAAACAGCCTGCCCATCAGGCACATTAAAATAAAAATACACTTCATTTC
>JABMQB010000324.1 GCA_013203525.1 Mariniphaga sp. | reverse complement strand
TTTTATTCTAAAATCGGGAACTCCTTATAGAATTTAAGGAGTCCAATGGTTTCTTCCAGTAATTTTGTGCGGACAAAAGTTTTCATTTTACTGTCCATTAATTCTCCTAGTCCTGACAGCAGTCGCTTACTATTTATAGCCTCAAGTTGTTTAATGCACTTATCTATGTAATTTATGTAAGGCATATTCATGCGGATTTCAATTATGCTTTTGTTAACCGGAGTATGGTTATGCATAAAAAACCAGCAATCAAAAATGTCGCGGTTGGTGAGTGCGTTTCTATCGGGCAAAGCACAAAGTTTATGGGCAAACATATCGGGTTCCACCATAACTTTTATATTTATTCCCAACAGGTTTTTTATCTCGTAGTTATCGTTAAAGTTACGGTTCGATATTTCCACCTTTAATTTACGTTCGCCCATCCCATAATCAAGAACAACTATAATTCCATAAAATTTCCTGGCTTCATCGTGAAGAGAGCCATACTTTAAAAGAATTTTTCGCACTTTTTTATAAACCAACTCTTCTTTTTCAGGCTGAATAAGGTTAAAGTCTAAATCGACCGAAAACCGGGGCAGATTATAAAAAAAAAGTAATGCCGTGCCTCCCTTAAAACCTAAAGCATGGGCTAATTCAATATCGGCATAAATATCTTTTAATATTTGAACCAGGAAAAACCGGTGTTTATTAATGTCAACCATTGTTGAAGAGCATTTTTACCCGCTGTTTTAAGGCCTCCGACTGATAAACGGGAAGTAATTTGTTTATCGTACTTTTATTTAAAGGATTAAGATTGTCGAAATAGTAATCTTTTTCGAGATAGAGCAAATCAAGAAATGCCCTTTCGGCACTTGCCATATTTATATGCTTGCTGTGCCTTAATATTCCGTCGGTACAACTTAGTGCAGTAGCTTTTATTTTCCGGAAACGGTAGCTTTGGTTATCAATCTCCACCATTCTGCTTATATAGCTAATAACTGTGTACGATGAGTCGTATTGAAATATAACTCCTGCTTTTTGCAATACATATTCAAGCGAAATGTAGCTGGGAACATATACCAAACAGGCCATTTCTTCTTTACTATATTCTGGTTTTGTATAAATTCCTTTTCGTGGGTTTAAAAGTTTCCCTGTTCTAACAGCATAATTAATTTTATTACTAAGCGATTGAAAATTCTGTTCACCGGAGAGCAGTGCTATTTGATTAAACCGGAAGACAGTCCGATCTGTATTGTACAATGCAAATACAATATTGTTTGTTTTATTTTGAGAACTGTACATTTTAAATATTTAAATATTTAGTTCACAAAATTAGTGTTTGCCGATGAAAAAACAAAATTATTGACATGCTATAATAATCAACCCGGCTTTGCCAAACTCCACCAACATCCGCTCCGTTCCCAGCGAAACCAAACTATGCGAGGTTTTTATTAAAATAGAACCATCCTTAGCTTGTAGGGATTGTACTTCTTTTAATAAGGTATTTCCTTTTTT
Source organism: Mariniphaga sp. (assembly GCA_013203525.1). Classification (GTDB taxonomy): domain Bacteria; phylum Bacteroidota; class Bacteroidia; order Bacteroidales; family Prolixibacteraceae; genus JABMQB01. Next base: position 2,750 of record JABMQB010000324.1, on the reverse strand, counting down.
AAGGTCTTGTATAATCTGTTTCATTTGTAATGTTTTTGTTTCAGGCTGAAATATTTTTCTTTTTCATTCGGAGATGTTTTCACGCGGCGGTCGCAGCGAGGCATTTTTTACTTTGCGTTCGTTGCGTGAAATATTTACAAATTATTCACAATCCGATGAATCCCATCTTTAAGAAATTTAGTATTAAAATTGATCAGAAGCCCCAATTTCAGATTGCTCATCCTCAAATAGGTTAAGGTTTGTGCAAAATGGACCGGAGCCAGATTTTCAACTGATTTTATTTCAACTAAAACGAGCTTGTTCACTATTAAATCAATCCGGAAACCTGCATCGAACTTGATGTTTTTGTAATTCATCGGTACTGGTACTTGCGTTTGTGCATTATATCCGGCTTCAACCAATTCATATTGAAGGCATCGTTCATAAACAGATTCGAGTAGTCCTGGTCCGAGTTCTGTATGTATTTTGAACGCCTGGTCGAGGATGGCAGTGGCAATCCGGTTTTCAATTTTTGAATGATCCATTAGAACTTATTTTTTTCATGCAAAGACCGCAGCGAGATACTTTTTTCAGCATGGCGTTCGTTGCGTGAACCTTTTATTTTTTGTTGGGAGCTACTCTTTTCATGCAAAGACCACGGAGAGAAATTTTTATTTCACGCGGTGGGCGCGGCGAGAACTCTTTGTTTTTTTACAATGGTTTTACCCATTCGTAAAACGGTTGTGCTACAATTGTTTTATGTTCTAACTTGAAGATATCTGTTTGGTTAAAAGTAATAATATACCCTTGTTCCAAACCGAAAAAATCCATAGCCTCGGTTAAGCCTGTAATTTCCCTATCCATGTTTTCCTGATCGAGTTGCCAGCAAACCTGGTATAATCCTTTTACCTCTTTCTGGTGAAACACCACAAAATCACATTCATTTTTTTCGGCGAAATAATAAATATCATCCGTTGTTCGCCGCAGGTGCAAGAATACCATATTTTCGAGCAACCTGCCTTTGTCTGCACTAAACGAAACCGAATTGGTTTTAATAAAACCGTTATCGATGCAATATATTTTTTTTGGGTTCACCAGTTGCACTTTTCCGGAGTAACTAAACCGGGGTATAAAGAAAAACAGATAGGCATCGGCAAAGTATGACAGATACTCCATGACACTCGATGAGGAGCCAATTTGAAATAGCTTTCGCAGACTGTTGCCTGTAAACAGCTTACCACAGTTTGATACCAGCCAAACAGCAAGTTGTTGCAGAAGTGTGGTGTTTTTTATATTGTACCTTAGTGCAATGTCCCTGATAATAATGTCGTTAAAGCTTTGCATCAGTACTTCGGGAAGACCAGTTTTTAGAAACTCGGGAAAGCCGCCACTTGCCAGATAGCTTCCCGATGATTCTTCACCCGGTTGCCGGCCGGTAAACGAGAGGTACTCGTGATATGAAAAAGGGAAAAGCTCTTTGGAGATATGCCGGCCGGTTAATTTGGTACCCAGTTCCTTGCTCAGCATGGTTGCATTCGATCCGGTAATAAAAATACGGTAACCTTCATCGAGCCTGAAACGGATAAAATTTTCCCACTTGTCAACAAGCTGTATTTCGTCGAAGAAATAAGTGGTAACCTTGTTTCTTTCAGCAATTTCGTGCAAGCGGTTAAAGTCGCTTAAATCGAAACCGGCAAGCCGGGGATCCTCAAAGTTAAGATATATGGATGGTTCAGCGGAAGCAGTATTGATTTGCTGCAACAAGGTACTTTTGCCACAACGCCTAATACCTGTTACAATAAATGCATGCGTGGTAAGCTTGTCGAAGCCCGAAATAACACGTGGCAAGCCTGGGACTATTTTTGTTAGCCGTTCTTTTTGTGAATCAACAATCTGTTCAATCGTAAGTTTCGAAAGCATACTCCAAAGTTTTCGTTAACAAAGTTAACTCTTTTTCGTTTTCAGCAAAAACCTTTGCTTCTAAAATTTTTATACTTAACCAGTGCAACAATTTTCACGCAAAGGTCGCGGCGAAGAATTTATTTTACGCGGCGTGCGCTGCGAGAACTTTTCTTTGCGCTCCTACCTTCGGCAGGCAGGCGTGGCGTGAACTCTTCTTCCAAATTCTACCAACATCCGCTCGGTACCTAAAGAAACCAAACTACGTGTGGTTTTTATTAATACAGTACTCGATTTTTCTTGCGGTGCAGGAACTTCCTCCAATATCGTGTTGCCCTTTTTTAAATCTTGTATAATCTGTTTCATATAAGTTGAGTGCTCTGCTTTGAATTTGTTAGGTGATTGGGAAGAGATCCCGATTCGCTTTGATCCCGGGATCCCTGTCTGCCGACTGGCAGGAACTCGACTAAATCATTTTTATTCGTCAAAGACTTTAAAAATGACAGTCTCGTTGACTTCTTCCAATATGGTGTTTCCTTTTTTAAGGTCTTGTATGATTTGTAGCATGAAGTTTTAATTTGTGATAAAGTATTTTTTTATTAATGCTTCCTTTTCAACTGGGTTGGGGTAATTAATTAAAACCGCTTTATAAATTCCTTTAAAAACGAATAAACTACCTGCAGCAGCTCCAATAATTCCATGTTTGTTTATAGCATCGCCAATGTCATCCAATGTGCCGGCTCCACCTAAAATAGTCATCGGGATATCTATTAATTCCCGAATCTTATCAATAATTGTATAATCATAACCCTTCATTAATCCGTCCTGATCAATTGAATTTATTATTATCTCACCGGCTCCCAGTCTGGCAG
>JABMQB010000323.1 GCA_013203525.1 Mariniphaga sp. | reverse complement strand
GTAAACATCATTATAATCAATAATTTTTTCATAGTTCTTAAAAATTTAATTAATAAAAAGATAATTTTATCCTTGATACCAAAATTTAAAATTTGTCACCTGATATTTATATATGAGTCCAGTTTAAAATTTATATTGATTTTTAATAGCAAACATATCTATTATTTAACTTATAAGCTATCAAAGCTACACTTTTTTAATGAACTCTTTTATTTTTCTTGCTTTTACTTTACCTATTCCCTCAATAAGCATCAATTCTTCATAAGAGGCATTTATAATTTTATCTATTGACCGGAAATACTCTATAAAACGTATTGCAAGCAATGGTCCGATTGACGGTAAGCCCTGCAGGAAATAAAGTTGTTGGTTTCTTGGCTTTTTTGGTTTGTAGCTTTTTCTAAGAACAGGAATTTTATCCTGCAACATTTGTTTTCCTGCTGATATTAAAATTTCCGAGGTATCATCTTTATCTTTTGAAAAAACTATTGGTATCTGCCATGCAAGCGAAATCGATAATAAGGCACCCTTTACAGATTGATAACTAATATTATGACTTGTTTTGTATGGATTTCCTTCAATGATAAATAAGAGATTCTTTAAACTTCGTTTAAGTTTTGAGCATTGATTGAACAGGCGGTTATTGATCAAAGATAAAACAAAATCATCCTTTGTTTTTCTTTCTACCAATATACTTTCATTAATCAGGTAATCGCCGGCAGGTAACTTATCAATTGATATATCAACGCCTTTGTCTATCAACAAACCGGGGATTCCTGATTGCCTTTCCCTGTAATCTGCAGTTATTTTAATATTTGGCATAAAACTTTTAAATAATTCATCATTTTGGATGGTAAAGATAGCAAATAATCCGGTAGGAGTGGGGTTGGAAAAAACAGACGAGAGCGAACGGAACTTCAAGTTTGTTAATGGCCTTCTTCAGATTTGCGGTCACCCGCAACACCCTTGACAATCACTAATGTTTCCTATCAACTCGGCACATACAGGGACTTTCATCCTGACAGATTATTATCCTGCCCGACATACTATAAGTCACTGATTGTGCTTCGCTAAATCCTTGCCAGCAGGGTTTCACTCTAAAGAACTGGCTGTGAAAAACGCTTTAATTTTTTTGCTGTTATAAAATAGAAAAATAACCAACCAAATTAATGCATATAATGTGTTACTTAAAATCACATACAATAAACTCGGTTTTTCATTATAAATAGTTATATAAGCATAATACTTGTCAATGCCTGTTAAGACCCATAACAAAGGTATAATTCTAATAAAGAGTACTCTTGCTATTTCTTTTCTTAGAGCAAGTCTAATTATTTGAACAACTGTGAAAAATGAAACAAGCCCATAGATAACTGATATTGCAATATTAAGGCTTAATGAAACATCTTTCATAATAAGATATGTGCCATCAGTTAATCCAAACAATAAACGCTTAACATTTCCCGCAAGTAATACAAAAACATATAAAGTTATAAGACTGTTTAGTGACTTAATAAACAACCATTTACCGCCATCCTTCTTGTAGTGATAAACTGAGACAGGCAATATTAATACTAAATATAAAAGTATACTGTAAATCATATAATTATATTAAAAAAATCTGTGATTTTTATCAGATGTTGGATTAGGTTCAGTATCCGGCGCTGGATCTGGATTTGGATTCGGATCTGGTTGTGGATCAGGCTTAGGGTTTGGTTCTGGGTTTGGCTCTGGGTTTGGCTCTGGTTCCGGTTTCGGGTCAGGCTGGTTTATCAATTCTTCAAGATATTTAATAAGTATATCAACCGTCATTTTTGTAATCTGTACATCCATTTGAATCATAAGTGGTACTCCTGTAACATTCGTTTCTGTAAGAGTTGCCTCATTAAGTGTAGCAATAATATACCAGTATAACTTAGGATTTCTTACAGCTATTTCATTAAGAGCCTCCATAGTTAATGTGCCAGCTCTATAGGCTTGTAATATAACTTGTGCAGCGTACGGCGAAGTCATTTCAGTAACTATTGAACCAAATGCTGCTGTTTCTAAAGCAAAAGGTGCTAATGTTAAAAAAGTAAGGCCCATCAATAATGGGCTCTGTGTGGTAGATTTTACTGTAGCAACTGTTTCATCTTTTATATATTTAGAAGTACTCTTAGCTAAATTTGAGAAGTATCTTTTATTATAGCTTGTATTATTACTTCTACCTAAATCATATCCTGTTTCCTTATATATAGCTTTCTTGATTAATGCCCCTCTATTAAAATTAACCTTTTGTAAGCCCCATAAATCAATATTTGTAATAGGATCGTTTTCCGCATAATTATATGGAGTTACATAATAGAATGATTCAGCTATAGGGTCAAGGCAAGTAAAACGTCCCAAGGCTGGGTCGTAAAATCTCATACCGTAATCATACCAATCCAATCCAAACTCATCTTGCAGCTCTTTTCCGTTGTAAAGGTTTTTGTTTAGGTAATCCTGGCCTGTTTCATAGCATAAACCATTCATATGCATACCAAAAGGGTAATAGGCGTCTTCCTGGATTATATCTCCGTTTTCGTTAAAAGTAACACGGGTATTGCCAAGATGATCTTTAAGGAAATATTGATATTCATAAGTGCCATCATCATTTACCATAACTCTTCCCTCATTGGTTAGTAAATATCTTAATTTATTATCTTCATACACAAAGCTACCAATATAATCCAGTGTTTTTTCTGGTGCATTATTTATTTTTGTTTGTTTTCTCAGTTTTATACCTGCAGCATCATAAAGATAGTTAATTTCGTTGGTAGCATCGGTATTATTACTTATTTGTTGTGGCAAATTTAAATAATTATATTGGGAAATGGTCAAATGTTTATTCGAATTCGATACTTGGAGCCCAACCTCGAAATTGATCAATAAATTATCTAGGTTTTTTAGTAAAAAGAAACTTAATGGATTTGCATGAAAAAATTAAATATAATATTAATAACAATACACCTATCATAAACCCAATCACAAGAACAACAATGAATTTGTTACTAATAAATTCATTTGTTTTCATTATATAAAATTGAAAGAAATAATTTGTTAATATTATCCATATTACAGGCATAGTACTTAAAAACAGTTTTCTGCATCTTTCTTTTTTAAAACCTAAACTAATCGAAAGACCAGCCAAATAGAAACATAAAATAAAATAAGATATTTTAGTAATTATATAATAAACTTTTGAAAATGGTATAGTTATTTCTATTGTATAAAAGTTGTTAAATCCGTTTTTGTAAATATCCCAAAGCTGTATTCTAAATTCTTCAAAAAAAAACGCAAAAAGGATTGCTGAAATAATAAAATTTGAAAATCTTGCAAAGGGAGTATATTCAGAATCCCTAAGATAATTTCTTATTGCATAAGGAAAAACAATAATGAAAAATATTATTATATCGTACATTTATTTTCTATTTTGTATACTTTCCATACTTACTCCAATCAATTTCTTTCAATGGGTTTTCATTCTTTTTTGTTTTTACTTCAATAGACTTAATGAATTTTTGATGTAATTCTTAAGCAACAAGCCTATCTTATTTTTTGCATCTCTCCATAAAGTACTTTAATCATGGCTATAAACAACATTGTACCTAATAAAATATAAAATAACCTTAGCATGATATTTAATAACTTTTTCATCCTTTTTTCCTTTTCCCCATCTTCTTCTGTAATATGAATTGGTAAGAAATATTTAAAAGCAATAATTTTTTTTATTTCAACATGCAAAGAAGTTTTAGCACTAAAATAAATCACTCTAATTAAGAAATATATAACTCCTAAGTTGCATATTATCCAACCAACTATATTAATGATTTTATCAAATTGTATCATGTTTTAAAAATTTTATTAAATATTACCTAGACCATAATGGAGCTCCGGTTCTTTCATAAAAATCCTGACGTGCATTAGGCCAAGTAGAAAAGAATCTACCATAATCATTCGTTTTCATATAGCCAGTTACTCCAATAATACCTAAATGTACACCATATTCTTGATTAATTAAAAATCCATCACTATTACTCCATTCCCATCCTAAAAACGTAACTGAAAACTTTGGTTTTTGTTCTGAATAAATTTTCAAACTGCCACCTAAATTAATTAATGGTACTTTCAAATCAGTACTAACAAATAAGATATCGGAATTCATTCCATTGTTAGTAACTTCTGATGTTTTAAGGTCTATTTCTTTTGAATGTATTTCTGCATTAGCAAATTTAACCATTACAGAGCCATAATCAGTTTTAAAACCAATTCCAATTCCATAATTTATTTTATATCCAATTTTATCTATTACTGCGTCGTCCCCATCACTTTGCCCACTATTATCCTTCTTTTTTAACTTTGAATTAGATTGTTCAAATAAATCCGGATTATCTATACCATTCGGTATTTTGCTTTTTCCAAATTGCAAGTAATCGGTGCTAAAAGACGCAGCTTCATCATCACCACCATTAGGGTCTGATAAAATAAAAAGCCAGTTTAAATAATCATCATTAACTGTGTTGTCTTGTGCTGTTTTCAATGAGTCGCCGATAGCAATAAACCCACTCGGGTCGGTAAACCTTAACGGGTTGTTCAATACATAGCTGTACCGGTTAAAGTTTTGGGAGTATTCAGGCATTTGCACAAAAGGATCGGGCGAAAGGAAGCGGGCTACAACGGGATCATAAACACGACCGTTCATGTTAATTAACTTAAAAGCATCCAAATGTTCGTGCATAGTAAAACCGCGGTCAAACATGAAGTTAGTTGGTACATTGTTGTATGTCCATGTTTGTGCATCTCGTCGCTGTCCCCATGCATCAAAATTCATTTCCTGTGCAACAGTTCCGTCTTCGTCTAAAATGTAGTTAATGCTACCAAGATGGTCTTTTAATATGTAGTTCATGTTTTCCGTTTCATCATTTTGGATGGTAAAGATAGCAAATAATCCGGTAGGGGCAGTAAGATAATGTAATTTTTTTTCGTTGACGTTATTTTCTGTTATTTTTTCGTAAATATTATTGAAATATCTTTTGGTAACAGTTTTCCCTGTTATATTATTTTCAAACTTTTGCCAAACCCTGTTG
>JABMQB010000322.1 GCA_013203525.1 Mariniphaga sp. | reverse complement strand
CGTTTTAGATCCGGTAATCGCAAAATTTGGAGCCGCTTCGGATAAAATAACATGGCAAGGCGTTGATTATTCATATCCTAATAAAGATGTTGACTATTATGACGAATTAATAGATAATGGTACTATTATGAACCATAACCTGAGTATGAGAGGAGGAAGTGATAATATTGACTATAGGGTAAGTGCCAGTTATTATTCCGCAGAAGGACGATTGATCAATGACCATAAATACGAACGGATAAATATTACCAATAAAATTAATTTCCAACCCTACAAGTGGCTTAAAGTGGGAACTAATATTATAATTAGTAATAATAAAAATAGAAATAGTACAAGTACCTGGGCTGCCATGTATAACGCGGTACCAATACTTCCATTGTGGGAGGATAATGGAGATTATGGCCAGAGGACAGAGTATGGATATATAACGGGTTCTGCAACGAGCAACCCAATGGTTACTCTGGATATGGCAGATGGTTACGGAAACTATAGCGGGGGCACCAGAATAATGTATTCTGCGAATGCGGAATTAGATTTATTAAGTAACAATAAGTTGAAATGGCGCTCTCAGTTTACTCAAGAGCTTAATTTTGGTGAATCAAGAGGTTATTCTCCTCAATATGAATCAGGAGAAGATTGGGCAAGATTAGAATCAAGTCTAAATAAAAGTCGATCAAAATATAGCAATATGCAAATAGACAATACCTTAACCTATAAAGATGATTTTGGTGATCATGGTGTGACTGCAATGGCAGGTATATCTTCTAGAAAAGTTGACTCACGATCTCTGTCAGGGAGAGCTACTGGAGTTCCCTGGGGTGAATTCGGTAAAGAAGAGTACTTGTATTTTGATAATGGAGATCCTGATTCACAAATAGCTTCTGATGGAGGAAGTTCTTCAAGAGGCGTTTCTTACATCGGCAGGGTAATGTATAATTACGCTCATAAATATTTGCTCAATGCAACATTTAGGGCAGATGGTACCGATAAGTATTCTGAAACATGGGGATATTTCCCATCTGTAGGAATAGGATGGGTATTGAGTGAGGAGGATTTTATGAGTGATCAAAGTATCTTTGATTATGCTAAAATTCGTGCTAGCTGGGGACAGCTTGGAAATAACAACGTACCTCGGGAGTCCGGCTCACAATCAATCGAGTTTACAAGTGGTAACACATCACGGCCTTATGATCATTCTTACCTTTTTGATGGAGTTCTCGTGCCAGGATATGAAGCCGCCATTGACTTTAATACCTTGATTTGGGAAGTAACCACAGAAATAAATGTCGGGCTGGATATGGCATTCCTTGACGATAAACTTTCTGTTGAAGCCGATTGGTATAGAAAAGTCACAAACGATGCAGCAATTAATACAAACGGGATAATGGGACCGGGTGTGACACCATCTCTGACCAGGAATGCAGGGGAGATATTAAACACAGGATTTGAATTTGTTGTTGATTGGCGAGACAGAGCTGGTGATTTTGGTTATAGTATTTCAGCTAATCTTACAACACTGCATAATGAAGTTTTGCAAATTAGTGACCAATATATATTGGGAGGTAACTTTGAAAGAAGACAACGGACAGCTGTAGGTCATGCTCTCTGGTCCTTCTACGGAAAAGAGGTTTTAGGAATTTACCAGAACCAATCTGAAATCGACGAACATCTGTTTGATACACCTGATGATGCAAAACCCGTCCCAGGCTATTTTAAATACGAAGATCTTAATGGTGATGGAATGATTGATGCAAACGACTACCAATACCTTGGAGCTAATATTCCAAAGATTACTTATGGTGGTAATATTAATTTAGATTATAAAAATTGGGATTTTGGTCTTAAATTTTATGGAATAGCAGGTAATAAAATCCAAAATGGCCAATTTAATTTAAGGTCAGTAAGATCACACCATACCGACCAGAATTTTGATAAGGCTTTATACGAAAACAGATGGACTGGCGAAGGAACTTCAACAGAAATGGTAAATGGTTTGTATTACCCTTCAGCAGCAGCATTGACAGTTGGTAATTCATGGAACTTTAACACTTTGAATTCATTTCTTATTGAAAGTGGTTCATATTTCAAGATAAACAATATTACACTTGGATATACATTTGAAAATGTTTTTCCTGGAAGTATAAACGGATCAAGTATAAGGATAAAACTTTCGGCTGATAACCCATATACATTCTTTAATTATAACGGGTTTGATCCTAATGTTGCTGGAGATGGAAGAGATATTAATACTTATCCATTGTCATCAAATTTTATTTTGGGTGTAAATATCATATATTAAATAACAGTTAATCATAATATTATGAAGAAATTAAATATATTAATATCAATAACAGCAATTATCTGTATTTTTTCGATAACAAGCTGTGAGGATTTTCTGGATAAGCCTATTGAGGGGCAAGTTCCCTCCGGAGACGTTGATTATACCGACCTCACTCAAATGTATATGCCGGTTGCAGGTGTTTATGCAACTTGTAGGTCTTTCAGGCTCATTTCATGGGCAGACAGGTGTATTGACTTGTTTAGGGGAGACTTTATTGTAAAAGGTAATGGCATTAATAATCAACCGGCAATGGAACCGGTACTGGAAAAGTATCAATATAATAATTCTGAGTGGTTTATAGGCGGGGGATGGAGTCGAGCCTATGCGATAGTCAATAAAGCTGAAACAGCAATGCTGGAGTTAGATAAATTCAAAGAAAACACTACTTCTGCCGGTGATTTGGCTTTAAATGACCAATATAGGGCAGAAGTTAGGTTCTTTAGAGCTATGGCATATTGGAGAGCAGCAAGATATTATGGCGATGTATGCTATTTTGATAAAGGAATCGCTTCTCTTGATTTGCGACGTTCGCCTCGTGAAGAGGTATACGCCTGGATAATAGGAGAAATAAAGGATTTTCGTGATCATTTACCAAATGAGCATCCAAATCAACTTGCCAATAAAGGCGCGGTTACAAGATGGGCAGCCAATATGTTATTGGCCAAGACTGCTGCTGATGTGCAGGATTATGCAACAATGGAGCAAGCTGCAGGAGAAATCGTTAACAGCGGTAAATTTAGTTTGCATCCCGATTATTATGAATTGCACACAGTAAACGCGCAATTGTGCGATGAAAACATTTTTGAACTTCAGTATGATTTCTTTAACGCGGATGGTACAAATACAAATATTGACCAATTTTATCCTTCAGTGGCAATGTCAACACGAATTGACTTTAAAGTTGATGTTTTAGGTAATTTTAGAGGACAGGCAGGATGGGGATTTGGACTTCCTTCAGCAAAATATGTTGACTTAATGATAAACAGAGGAGAAACAGACAGGCTCACAAGGAGTATTATTTTCCCGGATTCTGATACCCCAAAAGGTGATCATATTGGTGTTATGAATGCAAAAATTCTGGCTTTGATTGATTACTATGCAGAACAGGATCTTCCTAATGGTACATCTAAGTCTTTTATTTTTAAATACTATATGGATTCAGAGGACAGGCAAATTGAACATAGGAGATATGGTGGTTATAATAATATCAGGGTATTTCGTTATGCTGATGCCTTGCTTCTTTATGCTGAGTCCTTAGTTCATAACAATGGAGCAGGAGCTGGCGATCAATACGTTAATCTGGTTAGGGAAAGAGCTAAAATGTCAACGTGGTCAGGTGCTACCCTTGACCAAATAATTGAAGAAAGAGGAATTGAGATGGCCCAGGAATGGGGCGGAGATCGTTTTTTCGACCTTGTTAGAACAGGTAAATCAAGTGAGCTTGGACGTCATTTTAAAGTGGGTGAAAGTGAATTCTTTCCAACTCCGCAGGAACAAATCGATAATCATCCGGGTTTGGTTGAAGATCCTGTTCCGGGTTTGTTCCCAACAACTTTTGGTGAATAGTGTTTTGTAGTTAATAGTGTTCATTATTTTAGTGTACCAAGCTAAAGCTGATAAAAATTTTAAGCAATAGTACAAATAATATAGTCAATCATAGAGAATAGTTTTAGCGTAGATTGTTAGTTAGTTTAGTTAGGCATTGCCTAATCAAGAAGGGCTGTTATGATAGTATGGCAGCCCTTTCTTTTCAAAGTACAAATGATAATATTGGGTGAGCACTATATATTTCTACTTTTTCCCTTATTAATAAAACAGTTTATTGTTTTTAAAATGAAAATCATAATTATCTTTTTAAGTTTCCTTTTCTTGTTTGGCTGTGTCAACCCTAATAAGGATTTAAATAGCAAAAACGAGTTAACCAAAGAACAACTTTTGGATTCTGTTCAATATCAAACTTTCCAGTATTTCTGGGATGGTGCCGAGCCAACTTCAGGCTTGGCAAGGGAGCGGATTCACATGGATAACAAATATCCACAAAACGACCAAAATACTATTACAATAGGAGGTTCAGGATTTGGGGTAATGGCCATTTTGGTAGGGATTGAACGTGGTTTTATTACTCGTGAACAAGCTTTGAAAAGATATCAGAAAATTGTGGATTATCTGGCAAAAGCAGATCGTTTTCATGGAGTCTGGCCGCATTGGTTGCACGGTGAAACAGGCAAAGTAGCTCCTTTCAGCAAAAAAGATGATGGCGGCGATTTGGTTGAAACATCTTTTATGATCCACGGACTTTTAACCGTTGCCGAGTATTTTAAAGGAGGAGATTCACAAGAACAACAACTTGTAAAAGACATTAACACCCTCTGGGAGGAAGTTGAATGGGACTGGTATACGCAAGGTGGTCAGGATGTGTTGTACTGGCACTGGTCTCCTAATTTTGGCTGGGAGATGAATTTCGCCGTGGGAGGATACAACGAATGCCTCATCATGTATGTGCTGGCAGCAGCATCACCAACTCATCCAATTGATCCTGCTGCCTACCATAAAGGTTGGGCAATTGATGGTAATATTGCAAACGATACGGTTTATTATGGATTAAACACCGTCCTTAATTTTTATGAACACAATGATGACCCGATCGGACCACTTTTCTGGGCACACTATTCATACCTCGGTTTAAATCCCAAAGGATTGTCTGATAGGTATGCAGATTACTGGGAGTTAAATACAAACCATGCTATGATTCATTATAAATATGCTTTGGATAATCCAAAAGGCTATAAAGGATATGGCGAAAAACAGTGGGGCTTAACTTCCAGTTATTCAATGAGAGGGTATGCAGGACATCGCCCTGGAGAGCAGGACCGTGGTGTAATTTCTCCGACTGCAGCATTATCATCTTTTCCATATACGCCAAAAGAATCAATGCAATTCCTGGAATATTTGTATAATGAAGCTGATTCGTTAGTTGGAGAATATGGACCTTACGATGCGTACAGCCAAACAAACAATTGGTACTTACCACGGTATTTGGCAATCGACCAGGGTCCCATTCCGGTTATGATAGAAAATTACCGTACTGGATTGTGTTGGAACTTATTCATGAAAAATGAAGATGTGCAAAATGGATTAAAAAAATTGGGATTTAGCATTACAAATTAATTCTAATAAATTGATAATGAAATTAAAGTTTTTTATTTTAATTGTAATTACAGGTCTTGCCATTTCCAATTCTATAGCTGAAGATGGAAATAAACAACCAAATATTATTGTAATCCTTGCCGATGATATGGGATACAAAGATGCTGGATACATGGGATGCGTAGATATTCCAACTCCAAATATTGATGCAATTGCAAAAAGTGGTGTGTGGTTTACCGATGGTTATACAACTTGTCCGGTTTGTGCTCCAAGTCGTGCCGGATTATTAACCGGCAGATATCAAAACCGTTTTGGATTTGAAGATAATCCTGGTCCGTTCAGAAAAACAAAAGAAATTGTACCAGGAATACCTCTCAGAGAAAAAACAATGGGAGAGCATTTTAAAGAATTAGGATATAATACAGCAATTATCGGTAAGTGGCACGAAGAAAATGTCCCATTGAGAAATCCATCAACCCGTGG
>JABMQB010000321.1 GCA_013203525.1 Mariniphaga sp. | reverse complement strand
TATAAAAAGTATTTTTCTAATTTTCACCTTAAGAAAGGGGAAATCTTTCGTAAGTTGTCGGAGGAGAGAATTTATTTCGCTGACCAATAAATTTGCCCGTTTTCAAAATATTTAATCGGAACTTCATTAATAAATCCACCTAACCATTCAGCACAATATTCCATGCCTGCTTCTTCAGAATGAATATGCCCCAGGAATACAACAGCTTTCTTTTTCCCCTGTAAAACAGCATCGTTTATATATTGGTAGGTTTCCCATTCCTGTGCTTCGCCGGCAACCAATACCTCTGTATTTTCATTGTTTAAAAAACGCATGTGCGATAATGATCCTGGCGCTCCAACCGCTAAGCCAACTTTTGTGAATTTTAAATCTTTATCGCCAATAACCCTGAAATCTTTGGTTTTAAATGTGGATGAAAGCTTACTTACAAATTCGGATAAAGTTTGTTCTTTAAACTGATAATTTGTGTACGAGCCATTCACCATGTTTTCTTTCCAACCCAACTTGTTAACCATTCCTACATAAATTCCATCGGGCTGAGTCATGTGAATATGGTCATGAAACCGGAAGATAATCAATCCATGCTTTTTAATATAATCCATTTTTTCAGTAAACACATCGCTGTTTGCCAGGTTGTCTGTTTCATCCAGATGGTTATAAAACGTAGGTTCATGAGCAATAATGAGGTTGCAATTATTTGCCACAGCCTTTTCCAAAACTTTCATATCGGCAAACATACATACAGCTATTCCTGTAACTTCATCATCGGGATTCCCGGCTTTAAAAGTATCTACTGTTTGATCCCTCCAATCGCAGGTGACTTCCTGTTTGATTTTATTTATAACATCGTTTGCTGTTAAATTGGCGTCGGGGCTATTCACTTTCAACATTGATGGGAAAAAAAGAAATGTTGTTATTAGTACAGTTAAAAGTTTCATGGTTTGAATTTTTAGATTATTTTTCTAAAAGTATAAATTAAGGGGAAGATTGAAAAGCAAGGCATGAAAAAATTGAAGTTGCGAGGGAAAGAATTAAAACGGATCGGTTATTCCAATGACCGGGAAATTGCCCAGGCTTTAAATATTACCAATAAATATCTTAAAAAGAAAAATAAGGTTGAAGTGCTTGAAATGCTTGAGAAGGTGAAGTTATCTCCTGAATCCTTTCTTAAACATAACTATTTTAGAGAATTAGCAGAATTGTTACTTGGTGTTAATCCAAATAAAAAAGAAAAAATCAGGCTTCGTAAAAAGGCGTATGAATTTAAAATTTTTGGCGAAGAGTATATTGATCCTGAGGCAATTCATCAAATGGAAACTGCTATGAAACTCCCCATTGCTGTAAAAGGAGCATTAATGCCCGATGCCCATGTGGGGTATGGTTTGCCAATTGGAGGGGTTCTGGCTACATACAATGCTGTTATTCCTTACGGAGTAGGAATGGATATCGGTTGTCGGATGTGTATGTCCGTATTTCCATTAAAGCCGGAAATTATTACAACTCAAAGTAATCGTATAAAAAATATATTGATTGAAAATACCCGGTTTGGATTGGCAGAGTTTAAAGACCTGGAATCATACGAAATTCTCGAGCGCCCCGAATTTAAGGACATTTCTTTTCTACGGTCTTTAAAGGGAAAATTTGCCAGGCAGCTTGGTACTTCAGGTCATGGTAATCATTTTGTGGATGCCGGTATTTTTGAATTAAAAGAAAAACAACCAGAAATAGATTTTGAACCAGGGAATTATTTTGCCATCCTAACTCATTCAGGTTCCCGAAATTTTGGCGCTGAGATAGCTAAACATTATACCCGGATAGCCCAGCAAAAATTGGGCTTACAGGGCGAAGCTTCAAAACTTGCGTGGCTCGGCCTTGATTCGGAAGAAGGGCGGGAGTACTGGAAAGCAATGGAACTGGCAGGCGATTATTCAGCTTTAAACCACCGCATAGTTCATGAAAAATTGGCAAAAGCATTGGGTAAAAAACCACTTCAGATTTTTGAAAATCACCATAACTTTGCATGGAAGGAAAAGCTATCTGACAGCGAAGAATTAATTATCCACCGTAAAGGCGCCACGCCAGCAGGAATTGGCGATATTGGGATTATTCCCGGGACAATGGCTTCGCCGGCTTTCCTTGTGGCAGGGAAAGGAAATGAGGAATCATTAAATTCAGCTTCGCATGGTGCCGGAAGGTTGATGTCTAGAAATAAAGCTAAATCAATATTTACCCAAACAGAAATAAATAGAGTTTTGGATAAGAATGGTGTTAAATTGATGGGTGGTGGATTAGATGAAGCGCCAATGGCTTATAAAAATATTGAGCATGTTATGTTGGCACAGGATGATCTGGTAAGGCCGCTGGCTAAGTTTTATCCGAAGATTGTGAGGATGGAATAAATGACAATTTTAATTATTTCATGAATCGAAATAAAAGATATATTAATTGAGGAACGAACGGAATTTTAGAGGCTCCTGCCTTGCTTCCAGGGTGGGATAAAAAAAAACTGATTAATTGAGCAAATTCTAATAAGCCTGGTGACGGAGGAGCCTGGCGTGTAGAGCGCAATTAGTATGAGACTTTATTGTCCTTTCATGTTTTATTCTCAAATAGTTAATATATGTTTAACCTCATATTCTAATATTTTATACATCTATTTAATTATCATTTGATTCACTTCTTGACCATCAATATAAAAAACAGTTTTAGATTTGTCCCAAGTAACAAATAATAGATAGTTTTCTCTGGAATCAATATAATTCTCAGGATATTTACATTTAAGAATTACGTTTTTTGAGTATTTGTATGATAACGTAACCTTTAGTATATTATCAGTATCTCGAAAAATTCTAATTGATACACCATTTTTTGATATTAATGGCAAATATTCAATCAACGCATTATTTTTAACAAGCCATTTATTATCAATATAAACCCCAAAGGTTGCACTAGTATCATTAAGAAGTGATAAATTAATATCACTTGATTTAATTTGTGACCTAGTATCCATATTTGATTGAACTACTTCGTAATAACTAAATCCTTCCTTAAAGAATTGTATGGTATTGTAATCATAAAACCTAGTTTGATATTCTTGGTGAAAAACCTTTAAATCTTTCCTATTTGGTAACCAATCTAGATTTAACTCTCGCCAGTGAATTTTATTTTCTCTTCTATTAAAGATATCCCAATTATTAACATTAAGTTTTATTCCTTTAACTATTGAAGTTTGTTTTTCTGATAAAAAAAAATAAAACCTAAGTTCATTTAAATCTCTTAATGAAAAATCTTTAGGTAAATAATTTTTAATAAACATGATATTTAAGTAAAATTCACTCATATTTTTAAAGCTACCTATTGACATAGCGACAAATGGTGAAACTTCGAGATTCTTACCTTTTACAATTCTAGTTTCAAGGTTTACCGTATTTTCACTTAGTGGATGATTTTCATTACGTAATGTTTTAAATTGAGCTGTAATGTCAAGTAAATCAAAACGAATAACACATGAGAAATCATCAAAATTATCATTTAGAATAGTTGATCCTAGATCTAAGATGAAATACATAGATTTAACAGGATTATCAATTTCTGCATAGAACTGATTTAAATTCAGCAAACGTTCATCGTTTTTTCTAATTATTTCGTCTCTATCTGCTAGTTTTCTCTCAAAATCCGCTTTATAATCACTTTCTAATTTAGAAGAACATATATTAAAAAATATTGTCCCAACTAAAAGCAAAACAGCTCCAATAGTAGTTACTAAAATACCAGTGGGAATGTTAAAAGCCCATTTAACTTTATCAGAAGGATTTAGGCTTATCAAAACACCACCATAAATTGAAACAAAAGTTCCAATGTATATTAAAAATTGAAATGTATTCTTTAATAATTCAAAATTCATAATAATAATTTTACTATATATTAATAATTTCAAACCTAATTGGCAATCTTTTAAATTACATTACGAATATCATAAGTGAAAGTGAAAGTTCAATAATTGAATAAATAATATTTGCTAGTATTGTTAAAATATGAAGCTGTTTCTTATCTTCCTGATTGTTCGTTCTCATTATGGGAGTAGCTTGGTTTTTTTGATTCATTCAAATTTATGCAAAATATTGTAGATTTAAAAGAATAGAATAGATTTAATAATTAAGGATTTATATTTATAAAATACTATATC
>JABMQB010000320.1 GCA_013203525.1 Mariniphaga sp. | reverse complement strand
AGTAATTGAAGGACTGAGTAATTGTAGGACTGAGTAAGTGAAGGACTGAGTAATCGAAGGACTGAGTAATTGAAGGACTGAGTGATTGAATGATTGAATGATTTAATGGCTGATTTATTACCTTACCTGAATAAAAACCTAATTGAAGCAGGATGCGATGAAGCGGGTCGTGGTTGCCTGGCCGGGCCGGTGGTTGCTGCTGTAGTAATTTTACCACCCGGATTTAACAACTCAATTCTGAACGACTCAAAAAAACTATCTGAAAAACAACGGGATGAACTTCGGCCAATTATCGAAAAAGAAGCATTGGCATGGGCAGTTGCGATGGTTTCAAATGAAGAAATCGATAAAATAAATATTCTGAATGCTTCATTTTTGGCTATGAACCAGGCTGTGAAAAAACTACAAATAAAACCTGCGCACTTACTCATTGATGGTAACCGGTTCCGGCCACAAACCGACATCCCTTTTACATGCGTAATTAAAGGAGATGGCAAATACCTTTCAATTGCAGCTGCTTCAATACTTGCCAAAACATGGCGCGATGAGTATATGATAAAAATTCATAATGAATTCCCGGAATATAACTGGAAACAAAATAAAGCCTATGCTACAAAAATCCATCGTGACGCGATTAAGAAATTTGGGATTACAAATTATCATAGGAAATCATTCCGTTTAATAGAGGAACAACTGGAAATAATATTTTAAACAAGCAAAAATGGATAGGCGTAAATTATTGAAATCAGCGGCAATTGGCTCAGCTTTGATGCCATTTCCTGTAAATGCAATTTCATCAGTAATAAATAATAATCAAAAAATGGATATAAAACCACTTGCAATAACTATGTGGGATTTTTCATGGTTAGAGCGGCGATGGCCCGGAGCCGGTTATGAAGATTGCGATAAAGCCCTTGATGAATTAATTGAAAGAGGTTACAATTCAATCCGTATTGATGTGTATCCTCATCTGATTGCCAATGATCCTGAAAAAGAATATACACTTTATCCGGTTTGGGATCAACAGGTTTGGGGAAGCCCTGATGTTAACAAAGTAGTTGTTCAACCCAATTTAAATATCTTTTTATCGAAATGTAAAGACCGAAAAATAATGGTTGGACTTTCCAGTTGGTTTCGTGAGGATAGTGATAATGTTAGGATGAAAATTACATCGGCTGATAAGATGGCAGAGATCTGGCAAAAAACACTTGAATCAATTCCTGAAGATTTAAAAAACACCATTTTATATGTTGATTTGTGTAACGAATGGCCGGGAGATATATGGGCGCCCTATTTTAAAAATGACCCGCCCGAAAATACCTGGACCTATTGGCACACCGATAAATCGATGAAATACATGAAGGATTCAATTCTTCAACTAAAAAAACTATATCCCGAAATTCCTTTCTGTTATTCATTTACCGGGGGCGAACCAAACTTATACACTGAAAAAGACCTGTCGTTTTTTGATTTGATGGAACATCATGTATGGATGGCACAACTTAACGGAGGTGAATATTATAACGAAGTTGGTTATGACTATGGACGTTTTGATTCGCAGGCGTATAAAAATCTGGTTGCCAACTATAAAAAAGTATACAATAAACAGCCGAATTACTGGAAAGAATTATTAATTACAGAAATTAACCTTATTGCTCAATCCTGCAAAAAAGCCAATCTGCCTTTGATCACTACCGAATGCTGGGCTCTGGTAGATTTTAAGGATTGGCCTTTACTTTCATGGGACATCGTAAAACAACTTTGTGAAACAGGAGTCCAAACTGCAGCTGCAACCGGTCAATGGGCTGCCATTGCAACCAGTAATTTTGCCGGTCCTCAGTTTGTGGGAATGTGGCGCGATATTGAATGGCATAAAAAACAAACCAACCTAATTAAAAATTCGCCAATAAATCCGGAATTACAAGAGAATTTATTATTGAAAAGAATGAGATAATCCTGGTTTAAAAATCGATTCAATGCTGAATCTGAAAAGTTTTAATCTCCCAGGGATTAAAAACCACTTCATTGGAAACCGATCCTTTAAAATTTCCTAATAAATCTGATTCATCCAACTTAATCTTTTTGGAATTAACGAAAATTGGTACTTTGGTTTTGGTTCCTGTACTTTCATACATCCTGGCAAATACTTTCTTATTTTCAACGTAAAAAGCCGATAACAAAACATTTTCAGAATCTGTTCCATATATATTCAGATGATTCCCCAATGTACCATCCCCAATTATTCCACTTGTAGATACTGCCGGAAGGTTATAAGCAATTGCTTTCCGGTGCAGATCAACTGTTTTCCAATCTCCAGAAAATGGATACAAGGCAAAATCATACAAATATTTTCCTTTTAACATACGAGTCCCCCAAATATAATACATGGCATAGCTTAATGGGATAGAAAATCCACCATCATCTTCCCGTACTGAACCCATGTTTCCTTTATTAAAATATGCCAGACCCATGTTTTTATCAGAAATGGCTGTCCAGTAATTTCCTTCAACATACCGATTATCGGTTTCGGTAACCATAAATGGAAGGTCTTTAATCCCGGTTACTTTTTCTGATAAATTAGGAAAACATTTAAAACGCAATTTTTTTTCATGAATAAAAGGAGATACCCTGTCACGCTTGTCAGAGCTAAGTTGCCCTATTTTCTGATCATCAAAATTAAAATCACCCGAACAATCAATACGTCGGGAATTTGAATAAAATACCATCTTAAAAGTATATGGAATATCAGCAATAAATCCATATTCTGTCGCAGTAATCCAGGGTGAATTTCCATCAGTTTTTGAAATAATCCATTTCCCGGACGATTCAACTTCCTGCCCATCTATCACACCACAAAAAAATGCGCTGCGTTTTCCTTCCTCCAATATTGATTGTTTGTTTATTGCATCTATTAAGGAAATAATCCCACCGGCCCTGTTAAATTTAATGTTATAAAAAGCATAAAGTAAAATTTGTTTGGGTAAAAGGACATGCTAATAATCCTTTGAATGAACGTTGTGATGAGTTGGCGGTTGAGGCATCAATGAATCCAAACTTATTGGAAGATAAGGGTTATAAAGCTTAGGAAGAATATTTTCACAGGATTTTTGTTTTTTAAATAATTTAGAAATGAAAAATTATCTACTTGTTTTATTAATTATTTTAATTCAAAACTCATTGGCATTTAGCCAGGATAATCGGGCAATAAATTCAGATGGCCAAAAACCAATGTACATGCTTAGCTATGACCATGGTGGTTTGATCCTTTGGGGAGGAGATCATTTCCAGGAACGACTCAGGAATGCTATTTCGTGGTTGGATAAATATCCGGGTTTTAAAATAGGGCTCGACAATGAAGCCCACATGTATGATAAACTGGCCCGTGAAAATCCTGCCTTATTGGATGAAATTAGAAATAACCTTAAAAAATATCCTGAAAGGTTTGGAATTGGAACCTGTACTTATGGACAACCTCTTTCACAGTTTATTGGAGAAGAATCCAATATCAGACAAATTTCATATGCGTTAAAATCTGTAAAAAAGCATTTTGATTATACACCAAATATTTACCTGATGAGTGAACATGCTATGCATTCGCAGATACCTCAGATTATTAAAGGATTTGGATTTAAGGGGGCTATCATGCGGACACACTTTATGATGTATGGTTTTAATCCAACTTACAACGAACCATTTGGATGGTGGGTCGGTATGGATGGATCTCGTATCCCAACTATTCCTACTTATGATGGCGAAGGAGCCGAATTCTTCAAGACACCCATTGACAATTGGATTTTAACCCGTTACCCAAGTGATGATTGTCCAACTTCGTTGCTTGATTTTAGAAATCAATTTTCACACATCAATCCATTATTAGCCAGCCGGGCTGATGATTCAGGACTTCGGAAGGAAGAACTTGTTAAAGAATACGATGGTGACTCACTTTATCGTTGGATTTTGCTTGATGAATTACTTAGTTTATATCCAAAACCAAAAGCAGAATTTATTACTAAACCCGATGATTTTACTGTTAGGATGCCTTGGGGATATTGTGGTAATAGGATATGGAATACCAGCCGGAAAGCTGAAATGCAACTATTGACAGCTGAACGTTTGGCAGCTTTCGAATATATATTTGCGGGAAACAATCGGGAAAATAAATTACATGAATCCTGGAAAAACTTACTTGTTGCTCAGCATCATGATGTACAGATTGTGGGTTTAATAAACGATGCAGAAAAATATCTTTCGGCTTCCCTGAAAACTTCGGGGCTGGTTTTGGAAAACTCTCTGGCTTCCATTGCAAAACATATGTCGGCAGATGGAGTTCAGCAGGTTACGGTTTTTAATCCGGTTTCGTGGGAACGAACACAATGGATAGAAACCAAAATTTCGTTTGAAAAAGGCCAGGCTAATTCAATTGAAATTTTTAATGGTGATAAAAAAGTTCCGTCAACATATCTTCAAAATCATTATTATTCTGATGGAAGCATATTTGAATCAACTGTAGCATTTGCAGCCAATTTAACGGCTTTGAGTTTAATAAGTTATTCGGTGGTCCCGGTAAAAGAAAATAAAATTGAATTTGAGGGAGGTTTGTTGGTGGATCAGGAAAATCTACAAATTACTACTCCTTTTTATAACATTAAATTTAACAGGGCCGGTGGGATT
>JABMQB010000319.1 GCA_013203525.1 Mariniphaga sp. | reverse complement strand
TAGGTTTTATTACAGGTTTGTTTTTGATATTTTAAACCATCAACTTTTAGGTGGAATCGAATCAGAAAAAGTAAAAGGTTTCCAGAAAGAAGCAAAAAGGAAAAATCAAATTTATATCAACCCATCAGAATTGGAATTTTCTGAATTACATCAGCTGATTTTTAAAATTCCTTTACAAGTATCTGAATATGGAAAGTATTTTAAGGCAATTCTAAAACGTACTTATTATTATTTAAGAAAAATGCAACCTGAAAATAAGGTTTTACCGGAGCTAATAATTTCTATTTTTCAGGCAATAGAAAAACTTGAAATAGCTATTGCCGATGTTGAATTAGTAATGGGGCAAACCATTAATCCACCCATTTTTTTCAGGTTACTTGGTCAGTATCTTAATCAGGTTTCGGTTTCTTACGAAGGCGAACCTTTAAAAGGATTGCAAGTAATGGGTATTCTCGAAACCCGGTGCCTCGATTTTAAGAATGTAATTATAATTGGATTTAATGAAGGTTTTTGGCCTCGTTCGTCAATCGCTCCATCTTATATTCCACATAACTTGCGGTTTGTATTTGGATTACCTTCAATCGACAATCAGGATGCTATGTACTCCTATTATTTTTACAGGTTAATTCAAAGGGCAGATACGGTTAATGTAACGTACAATTCTGTAAAGGAGGGGTTAAAATCAGGGGAATTGAGCCGTTTGGGATATCAATTAATATATGATTCCAAACATAAAGTAAATCAAAAGAACCTGGAATTCAGGTTTAAAAGCAATCAATTTAAAGTATTAGAAGCAAAGTCTTCAAAAGAAGTAGTTAAACAATTATTAAATCGATATACACATGAAAGGCCTCTTTCGCCAAGTGCATTGAATATTTATATTGGCTGCAAGTACCGGTTTTACCTAAGATACGTTGCAGGACTGCCTGAAGCGGATGAAATAACCGAAGAGGTTGATAGTAGATTATTTGGAAATATTTTCCATAAAGCTGTTGAAAGTTTATACACGCTTGCCGGAAATTATGTTACCACAGAATGGATTGATAAAATTCTAAATGAAAAACATGAATTAGAACAATCAATTAGAAAAGCATTTGCCGAAGAATATTTTAAGACAGACAATCCAAAAAGAATAAATTTTGAAGGGAATACGAGATTGTCTTTTGAGTTTATCCGATCATATATTATACAACTGCTTAAAGTTGACAGGGTAATTGCACCCATTGAAATTGTATCGCTTGAAAAACATTTCACTATAGAAAACGAAGTTTCAATAAACGGAGCGATACATAATATTCCGGTTGGAGGTATAATTGACCGTCTTGATAGAGTGGGAGAGATTCTTCGTGTGATTGATTATAAAACCGGCAATGTTAAATCAATGACATTTAGTGATGTTGAATTATTATTTGACGGAAAATTGAAAGAACAAAAGAAGGAAGCATTTCAGGCTATGCTGTACAGTTTAATTATTTATAAAAAGAATTTGGCAGGTGAAGAAATCCGCCCCGGAATATATGCTCTTCGTAAATTGTTTGCTGAAAATTTTAATCCATATTTTAAAAAAGGAAGAAAAGAGATTGAATTTAAAGATGAGGTGAAACATTTTGAAGAAAATATAAATTTATTGCTGAATGAAATTTTTTCGGAAGACAATATTTTTTCTCAAACCGAAAATACCGAACGTTGTAAATTATGTCCTTATAAAATTATCTGTCACCGAAATTAATCCTCATCCAGATATTTCCTATAAAGGTCGGGTCTGAGTTTTTTTGTTCTTTCAACCGCTTGTTCATGATTCCAGTCATCTACCAATTTTTCATTACCACTTAAAAGAACATCAGGTACTTTCATTCCCTTATATTCCGAAGGCCGTGTATAAATAGGGGGGCTAAGTAAATGATCTTGAAAGGAATCAGTCAATGCTGAAGTTTCATCAGATAATACACCTGGAATAAGCCGTACAATACTATCTGCAATTACTGCAGCTGCAAGTTCTCCGCCAGTTAGTACATAATCACCAATTGAAATTTCTTTGGTAATTAATGTTTCCCTAATCCGTTGGTCGATACCCTTATAATGCCCGCAAAGAATTATGATGTTTTTTTTAAGCGACAACAAATTAGCTTCTTTTTGATCAAATAATTTTCCATCGGGAGTAGTAAATATTATCTCATCGTATTCTCTTTGTGAACAAAGAAAGTTAATTGCTTTCTCAATAGGTTGAATTGCCATCACCATTCCTGCCCCTTTGCCAAATGAATAATCGTCAACCTTTTTATGTTTATCTTCTGAAAAATCTCTTAGATTATGAATATATATTTCAGCCAGCCCTTTGTCCTGAGCCCTTCTTAGTATGGAATAATTTAAGGGATTTTCCAGTATTTCAGGAAGCACTGTTATAATATCAATTCTCATTTATTTGAATTTTCAGTAAAAGTAATTATAAATCTGATTGGAAAAACCAGAATAGTTTACATATCTATAAGTATCAATAAGATGAATTATTGACATGCAAAAATTTTAAAAACAAGTCAATATGGCGCAAAAATATAAATTATTATCAAAATTGCAGAATTTTTATTGATGGTATCTCATTTGATAAGATTCAAATCGAAATTTAAAACAATTATTAATCAATTTATAGGAGGAAATAGTCATGAAATTAGTAAGATTTGGAAATCCACATTATCAGGTAAACAAAAATTTAGTAGATGATTTATTTGATAGTTTTTTGTTTAACGATTCACACGCCGGTTATTGCAACCACGAAGTAGCAACTAATATTTTTGAAACTGAAAAAGATTTCAAATTGGAGTTGGTACTTCCGGGATTCAATAAAGAAGAAGTAAGTATGAACTTTCATAAAAACCTGCTTACAATTAAAGCCAAAAAAGAGGAAAAAGAGCAAGTTGAAAACAGTTACTTACGCAAAGAATTTGGAACAAGTGGAGTAGAAAAACAATACAATATTCCGGAAACAGTGGATGTAGAAAGAATCAATGCAAAATTTGAAAACGGAATTTTGGAAGTTGCACTTCCTAAAAAAGAAGAAGTGGTTGAAAAAGCACCGTTAGCTATAAGCATTTCATAAATATGTTCGATTAGTTTATTGGGATAAGGCTAAGAGAAAAGTAGTGTAAAGCCCGGTATTTTATGCCGGGCTTATTTTATAATTCTGATTCAAATTTATAAACTCCCGAACTTAATTGGAATAAAGCTTTTCCATTTTCATATTTAATAAACTTTACACCTGGAATATCTAAAATTGGGTTTCCATTTTCTTTGATTGATTTTTCTGAAGAAGTGGGTAAAAATAAGGTTGCTGTTGTATTTGCAGGAACCGAAGTGTTATAAAATAGAGTATTATTTTCAACTTCCCAACGGCTTGTAATTTTTCCATACATAGAATCGTAATAACCTTCAGCCCATTTCATTTCGTTTGTGGGATCGGGAATAGGTTGTAGAATAAAATGTTTAAATCCCGGTTTATCACGTTGAATCCCTAGAGAGTATGCAATCATCCATTGGCCAACAGCACCAAATGAATAGTGATTAAATGAATTCATGCTGTTATTTCCTCCGAATCCGTTTTCAACCGTATATCCGTTTAATCTCTCCCAAATTGTAGTTGCTCCCTGATCGATTGCATAGAGCCATGATGGATATTGGTTGTTTTGTAACAATTTATATGCAAGGTCGTTATAGCCATAATCCGATAAGGCTTTACTTATCCAGGCTGTACCTATAAAACCAGTCATTAAAGAATATTCTGGACGAAGTTCTCCACTATCATCGGTGTTTTTCTTTGTTACAGTTTCCGCTAGGTTTTTTGCCATAATTAAATTGTTTTTTTCGTTAAATGCACCAAGAGCTAATCCAACAGCATAAGAAGTTTGTGTATCGGCAAATTCATATTTAGGAGTTTGTGATGACGTTCCAAATCTTATACCACCTTTAATCCCTAATGTTTTAAATTCTTCGTTAATAAATGCTGAATTAAAGAACTCCTTTCTTTCTGAAAACATCTCCTGAAATTTTTCAACATCTTTTTGTTTTCCAAAAAGCTCAGCAACTTGTATCATAATCCATAAATCGTAAATGTGATAAGCTGTTGATAGGAAATCAACACCTAATTGATTTACTTGTGGACCAAGCCAATCACCTAATTGGGCATCTGTGCACAATCCGGTTTCCGGATTGATGGAGACCGCCAGATGGTCCATATATGCCGACATGGCCTCATAATTTTCTTCGAGGATTCCCATATCATTATATTGGAGATAAGTTTCCCAGGGTACTGTTATTCCAGCGCTTCCCCATAAAATTCCACCAAAACCACCTCCGACCGGAGCAATATCGGCGAATTTTCCTGTTGGTGTCTGTACATCGCGCATTGCAATCATGTGCCGCCGTAAGAATTGATCGGCATTGGAAATATAAGTTGCAGTCCGGGAAAAAACACTTAAATCACCCGACCATCCCATCCTTTCATTCCGTTGTGGGCAATCGGTTGGAATGGATAGGAAATTATCAACATTCGACCATACAATGTTTGACCAAAGTTGATTCACTTTTTTATTTGAAGTTTGATAATCTGCAGTTAATTCTGTTACCGAACTTATAGCAACACCCTGAACTGCTTCTAAGGGTAGGGATTCCTTAATACCTGTTATTTCGATGAATTGATATCCTCTTGATGTAAATTTAGGTTGAAAAACCTGCTCGCCATCTTTCATAATATAAATATCCTGGCATAGAGCAGCACGGTAATTTTCTGTCATAATTAATCCAACATTATCTCCTGACTCTTCAAGGTCAGGATATAGCATCTCTGAAAATCGCAAAAATATTGAATCGCCAGCGTTCCCGTTTTTTATTTTAATTCTTGGAACACCCACGATATTCTGCCCCATGTTATATACAAAAATACCATCCCTAACCTCTTCTATGCTTTTGGCTGTAAGGATTTTATATACCTGTGCAGTGTTTCCGATTTGCCCTGTTAATTTAAATTCATCGTAATCTAATTGAGAAACCGGAACTCTAAATCCAGTGTTGGTTCCCAAAAAAGTGGTTCCTTCGAGTGGAACTTCTATTGCGGGTTTCCATTTGGTATCATTAAATAGGGGAGATGCCCATCCTTCAATTTCCTTTTCTCTTGTTGCATCGTAAATTTCTCCCATATTAAGGTTGCTATAAATAATCGGGCCATCGTTAAAAAATTTCCAGTCTTTATTATTGGTAGTGACTGACTCTTTACTTCCATCGTCATAAGAAATAACAAGTTTGGCAAGCAATGATTGCCTGTCGCCAAAATGGTTCCAGATTGAACCGAAACTTAATGGACCACTCCACCAACCTTCCGACAACATTGCTCCCAGCGCATTTTTTCCCTTTTTCACAAAGTCTGAAACATCATAAGTCTGATAAAGGTGAGTTTTGTTGTATTGTGTTAATCCGGGATTGTAATAATCGTTGCCTATTCTTTTACCATTTATATAAACCTCATAAATTCCCCGTGATGTAATGTATAATCGGGCATTTTCTATTTTTTTGTTTTTAATTGAAAATTCGGTTCTCAACATTGGTGTCCCATTGCGGCTGGGATCGGCAGTAATGAGTGTTCCATTTTGTCCACCATCCAGGATAAAATTATCATTCTCAATTTTTAATCCTGCTTGAGAATCATTTTCAAAGCTGGAGAAGACACCTGAATATTCCATATCAGGAGATTCTTTAAAAAGTGTATTGTTTGGTAAACGGTCATTAAATACTTCCACTTCTGAGAAATTGGCTTTTTGACCTTTATCCATTGAAAAACCAATATCGCAAACCAATCCAAATGGAAGGTAATCACCACCAGATCCGACAGGATTAAGGTTCACCGAACCTGATTTAGTAAAGCATGAACCATTCCCGTCAATATTTATCGAAATCCGTCCAAATGCACTACTGACTTCAAAAGTGTGTTTTTTATATAGATTTTGATTGTTAATTATGTCATTCCTGATTTTAAGGGTTTTGAATGGTTCATCCGGTTTATCATCTTTTGTATAACCAACCCTGTAAATATTTAGCCTGGCTAATCCATCGGCAGAGTTATTTAAACCAGAAATATCAAGTTCAAGTTTGATATAACTTTCATCTTTTTTGTTTTCAACCTGAAAGATATTCCTGTATTTATTCATTAATCGTAAATCATTTGCCCCATAAATAAATCCTGCTTTTGAACTTTCTTTAGTAATTTCCAAAGAGTATTTTAGTTTAAAAACAACCAGGTATTGCGAATAAAAAACAAGGTCATCATCGCTTCCCCCTATCCATTGTGCTCCATCCCAGGCGGAAAGGTCCGAACTCGGATTCATTAATCCGGTTTCAAACCATGAGGATTGAGTTGAATACTCTCCCAATTGGTTCCAAACCTTAACTGTCCAATTATATTTTGTAGTAGCATTTAAGGCTTTTCCCTGATACGAAATAGCCACTGATTCATCATTCTCTGTTTTTCCGGAATCCCAGACAACCTCTCCCAACGGATTTGTAACAACAAGCTGATGAGCTGTTTGAAAATAGCCCCGTTCATCTTCAGGTGCCGCCATTTGCCAACTAAATCTTGGAACTTCTACATCAAGGCCCAAAGGGGTTTCACGATACTCTACTGTAAGATTTGATATTGAAAAGGATTTTTGTTTACAACTGTAATGAGCAAGTAAGATCAGCGATAATAAAAATATTCCGAAAGGTTTAATAAATCTGGTCATTAGGATAGGTTTTATAAGTTCAAACAATAAGTTATTTAATTTGTACGCAAATCAGTATTATTTGATAGCTAACATTCAAAAATGATACTGTTTTGATGCTTCATGTCAAATATACACATTAGATGTTTAATAAAGCTGATAATTTTAATCCTAAGTTAACGGTTATTTTTTATTTGAAAGGAATTTTAGAATTGATATAAATGAGAAATTTATTAGTTAGATTTATTAAAATATTTTTCATAATTGTGTTTAAGTGTTAACTTCACCCTTTAATAAATTATTTTTAATACCTAATCAAAACCATAAGAT
>JABMQB010000318.1 GCA_013203525.1 Mariniphaga sp. | reverse complement strand
TTAAAAAAGATGCAAAAAGAAAAGCAAGTATTTTTTTCATTTCATTATCCTATAGCGTTAAAGTTACAAATTCATTTTTTTTAGCTTTACAATATGAAGTATTCAAAATCTTTCATTATTCCTTTTAATCTAAGCTTCTATAAATTACTGATTAAGCCCTAAGAAATTATTTATCAGCAAAATAGTTAAAAAATCAGATTTCTTACAGACTTTCATAAAGAAATTACAATTGTTACAAAATTTTACATAAATACCTTTTTGAAATTTGAAAACATTTCTATTTTTGAAAAGAAATAACTAATCAAATTCTGTGATAAAAAAACTGATAGCAAAGGAGATTGAACCAAAATTACATTCTTCCCTTAAAGAAATTGGAAAGTTATTAGATTCTGATATCAGGTATCAGTTAATTGATATTATTAACTGGCAAAAATTCTTGTATAAACCGGAAGTAAAGTTTGCGATTGCATATTTCAATGGCGAAATTTTTATCAAATACAAGGTAAAAGAAAAATATATACGTGCACTTGAAACTCAAACCAATGGTGAAGTTTATAAAGACAGTTGCGTTGAGTTTTTTGTTTCGTTTGATGGAAAAAACTACTACAACTTTGAATTTAGTTGTATTGGAACTATTCATCTGACTTATGGGGCTGGAAGGAATAACAGGCAATTTATCGACCCGGAAATAATTGGGCATATCGAAATTGAATCAACTCTGGGGGTAAAACCTTTTACAGAAAAAAAAGGGGGTTTTAACTGGGAATTAATTGTGCGCATACCAACCTTATGTTTTTCTTTTAATCAAATAAAAACATTAAAAGGGATTAATGCAACAGCCAACTTTTACAAATGTGGCGATGGCACTTCTGAACCACATTTTTTAACATGGAATCCAATTAAAACCAAAAATCCGGATTATCATAGACCTGAGTTTTTTGGGAATCTTCAGTTTGAATAAAATAAACTTTCATGCAAAGAGACGTAAGGAATACGCTAAGTACGCAAAGATTTTCGACTACTTTGTAAAATCTAATTCAACTTTCCCAGCAATCTTATTCAATTCAATTTCTTTGGATACACCACCAACAGTAACTTTATATTTTCCATAAAAACAGGAAGCTGAATAATCACCATTAGAATTTGCTGTCCCAGATTCTTTTGTCCACCATTCTTTAAAAATCAAATCCTGATAAGCTTTTACAGCTGGTGTAAGAGACCAATCGCGCTTATAAAGTGATGAAACTCCAATCCAATTAGCACCTTCCCAAAACCCCCACATCAGAATTCCTTCCACAGCAGGATTGGCAAAACAGATTCGATAATACTCCACAATATCTTTTGCTTTTTGTTCCTCTTCCTCAGGTGTCATTTTTAAGTCACGGTCACGGTAAAATTTCGAACGTTGCCCGGGAATGTTAAACTCGGTTATTCGAATAGGCAGGTCAAAAATTGCCAGCGAATCAAGCGACCGTTTTAACTCGCTCCAGTCAATCATATCGCCATGTAGATGGCCTTGCACTCCAATCCCTGCAATGGGAACGCCCTGTTTCTTCAGAAAGCGTATTTGAGCCATATAATCATCCAGCCGGTTCCCGGTAAGGATATCGTAATCGTTTAAATATAGTTTTATTTCTGAGTCGCCATTCATAGCCCATTCAGCCATTAATTTGGTAATATCCTTACCAAGCCGGTCTTCATAATAGTTACCATGAATCATTTCATTATTCAGGTCATATTCAATAAATCGCCCTTTGTAACGAGCTGTTACTGATTCTGCCCTGTTTTTAAGTGTTTGCCGTAATTCATCATCATCCATTTCCTTTAACCAGTCCTGAACCCGATTTGGAATTCCCCAAAACAGATTATGCGCTCTTAGCGGAATATTATTTTCCTCGGTCCATTCCAAAATTCCATCCACAACTGAATAGTTGACCTCCCCTTTCCGGCGTTCCATATTGCCCCATTTTACTGCGTTTTCGGTAACAGCTGAATTAAAATTCTCAAGGAATTTTTCCTTGTATTGGGTTTTATCACTTTCCGACATCCTTCCGGCAATTAAACCATTGGTGATAGCACAACCAAACCAGAATTCATGGCTTAGCTGTTCAACTGTTACCTGGTCGCCTGGGTTTGCTTTTATTACAAGTTCGCCTTTTCGGTATTTAGATATTGATTTGTCAATGTCTGAATTTTGGGCAGTAATAACATTCAAAAATAAGACGCCAATAATTATAAGAACAATTTTTGGGATGCCAGATAAAATATTTTTCATATCAATAGATTTTGTTGATTTAAATTTGGTTGACATCAAATATAAAAAAAAAGCCCGGAATTCTTCCCAGGCAAATACTGGTTGCTAATTATTAGCAGAATATCCAAATACTCTTTGAATAGTTTTACCACATATTCCACATAGTAATAAAATCTCCCATGTGAACCTGTTTACTCTTATCGCGGTACTTCTCTGAAAACTTGCCGTCAACAATCACATCATCATCAACATATGCAGCCACAGGTTCAGCAACAAATACCGTATGGTCGCCTGTAACAAATTGCTGAAGAACTTTGCATTCGATGTTCAGGAAACATTCCGAAATCAAGGGAGCACTTATTTTCTTTGATTCCATGGGTGTTAAACCTGCTTCCGCAAACTTATCCACCTCATCGCTGTGAGTAGAGCCTATCTTCCCAATCGCTTCTGTCAGGTCAGTTGTCGGGATATTTAAACCAAACTCTTTGGTTTCATTAATAAGGGAGTAGCATGCACGATAAGAGAAATCTCCCGTTTCCTTTTTACCATTTCCTATAGATATCAGGAGCATAAATGGTAAGTGAGAAGTTGGCATCATCCATGCTATTGAAATAATGCCATTAACAGACATTTTTGAATTACAACAGGTGAGCAATGCCATCTGTCCGTTACTCAAAAACCAGTTTAGTTTTGTTATCTTATGACTTAGCAATTCAGGTAATTCTGATATATCGCTAAATTTTAAATCAATTTCTTTTTTATTCATGGTTAATAGATTTTTGTTATTATTAGTTTTTAATGATTAAATATGTATGTAAATGATGCATTTTCACTACCCTTGTCAGCGGCGACGTTTTACTATTTTATTCTCTCTCAGGACCCGATTTTATAACAATAGCATTAAATGAAATCTTCCATTCACCTTCTATCTTTTCTAGGAAAGTTATTTGAATATCAGATTCTCTTATTGGGTTGCCTTCTTTTACATATTCCCAATTGCTATCACAAATAAGCCATGCACAATCATCAAGAACCTTTAGAATTACATTTTCTTTTGAGTTCTTAATGTTTTCGTATTTTGTCATGTCCATTTTAGTCCAACTCTCAAATAAGGATTTAATTTCATCCCATCCGGCATAAATGGAATAGTTATTTTTCCTTGTTTGGAGTCTCGTTACCAGACTGTCTTGTATGTGAACAGCATATAGACCTTTCAAATCATGAGCCGCATGAGCATCTCCTTCCTTCAGGATTACAGCCATTATAGCCTCCTTTTCTTTTTCGATATCAATTTTATTTTCACAGGAAGTTCCTGCAAAAAAAACAATAAGAAATAAGGGTATTACAAATTTTTTCATAACATCAGTTTTTAGTTTATTAATATAAATTTGAAATAGTCGGAATTATATATTCCATGTTTATCTGTTTCTTTTTTATTATTCATATTCTATGGATTGCCCCTGAGGGATGGACATGTGAATCTGTACAATCTTCCATTTACCTTTTCTCTTTTCCAGTACACCATTAATCCGAATGTTATTTATTTTTATCGAATTATCTTTAATTTTAAAATTCCAGTTTGTTACATCCGAAAACCAGGCAATATTCCCTTTTTCAGCCAGGAAGACGGTCAAATCGGTCGATGTAATTTTAGTTTCGTCAATAACTTCCCATTGTTCCAGATGCAATGTTTTCCATGCTTCCCAACCAATAAAATGTTCGGAGAGGTCGGTTCTAAAACTGACCATATCTTCATCATGTGCCATTATATTGGAAAGGAGTTCCATATTTTTCGATTCGTATGAAACAAGCAGTTTTGTAATTACTTTAGTTACATTGGATTTTTGGGAAAACAAATTATCTTTTTCTGAACAGGAATAACTTCCGAAGAAAGTTGCTGCAATAAATATGGATATTAATTTGCTTTTCACGATGATAATATTTCAGAGACTAAATTCCTGAAAAATAAATTTCAACACTGAGAAAATATGTTTGGAATAATTTAAATTATGTGCTAAAACTTAAACATATGTTGAAATAGTAAAAAAGTCCGAAAAATTAGTAAAGAGATCGGATGTCATCCTAAGCCAGTCCCTGCCTGACGGCAGACAGGGACTGGCTCACCATGACTCAAGTGTATAATATGATTTTCAGCTATATCGAAGTACGAATAAATCCGTTATCACCGACTGATGCCAGCCTACGATTCAATAATCCCTTTCCTGATGAGTAATTGTTCTACTTTTTCATGTTCATTTTGGTATTTGGTTTCTGCATCATTCAGGATTTCCCGGAACTCCGGTTCATCACGTATATTATCAAATCCGGGCCATATTTTTAAATCCAATACATATTCACTTCTGATTACTTCCATTTCTTTAAGCTTTTTCAGGTATTTGAGGGCATTCTTTTTATCACCCAATGCTGAATAAATTCCCGAGAGATAAAAAAAGTCAAATGTTTTCCGGGATAAAGCCGTATTCATTTCTACTACTTCGAGGAAATGTTTCAAAACTCCCCTGAGGTGATATTCTGCTTCTTCTCGATATCCGTTTTTCAAAAATACAAGCCCAAAAATCATATCGGGTTCCTGGTTACCAAAAGACTTTTCTTCTTTTTTTAAATATTCAAATGCTTTAACATAATCGTTGAGATAAATATGATATACCATTATTTGATATAAAAATCTTGAAGAATCTAACTGACAACCTTTATAACATAAATTAATGGCTTCTTTAAAATTTTTCAATTTATGTTCTATCCAGGCCATTTCCTTAAAATATCCAATAGAGTCATTAGTTTGTTCAAACTGTTCCTTTGAATATATTTTAGCCAGCTCAGAAAAACCTGTATAATCAAAACACTCTCTGACATCGAATAACATATAAAGAGGCGTTAGCTGATCATTGGGTTTTAATTCCAGGTATTTATAAAAGGCATCAATGGCATGGTAAAAATCTTCAATCAGACAATAATGGCCAAACCGGGTTTGATAATATTGATAATTTTTAATCATGCGATCGAATATCGTCTCCATCTCTTTTGCTTCTTCTGACAATCCTTTCCTAAGAAAATATGAATATTTTAAGTTATTTGCCCATTGGTGTTTTTTTTCTAAAAACAACGCTTTTTCTACCATAACCATTCCTGAGTCAAGATAAAGGTCAGCCAAATACCTGTCACCAGTATAACTAAGTTTATCGATATAAATAAATCCCATTCCGGCAAATGCATCAGCAAAAGTGGAATCCAGCATAATGGCTTCTTTCAGTAATTTTTTTGCTTCAAGAGGTTCTCCTACATCGATATATGCCTGTGCCTGGTTAAATTTATATAAAGCCGCAGGATTTTTAGATGGTGGCTTTGTTATTTGTTCTTCTTCCTCAGGAGTTAAAGGAATATCTAATTCTTCCGCAATCTTTAATGCAATTTTCTCTTGAATATCAAAAATATTTTCAGGATCGTCGATTGTCATTATATCGGAATATGTTCCCAGAAGATTTTCAGATGCTGCTTCAATTAATTCCAGGTTGACTGACATTTTGCTCCCGATTATAGTAACATTTCCTTGCAGGATATAGTTGACTAATAATTCACCTGCAATTTCGCGGTTTCTTTTTTTGCTGTCCTTATAGAATCCAACTGCCGAATGCGGTACAACTTTTAAACCTTCAATCCGATAGAGTTTAGCAATAATCTGATTTTCCAACCGGTTAATGATGTATTCATTATTTTTTTCCTGGCTAAAATTCTTTAGGGGTAAAAGGGCAATTGAATTCCCAAAGTTGTTTTGTTTAACGGAAGTAATGTTGAATACAATAAACAAAATAGCAGCAAAAACCACAATAAAAATAATTGAAATAAAAAGGTTTTTCCTTTTTCTTTTTTTATCTAATCCCAATTTTACTTTTTGATCTTGATAATTGGCTGCATTATTTTCAATGAG
>JABMQB010000317.1 GCA_013203525.1 Mariniphaga sp. | reverse complement strand
TCTAACGTCAAACATCAAACGCCAAACGTCAAACATAAAAATGGAATTTAATATTGAAGAAAGTAAAAATTACAAGTTAATTGACGGACCATTAGAAGTTGAAAATATCCGTGTTTATAATGGGTCAAATTATTTTAGCGGTGGTCCGGTAATTTTATTCAGATTAAATCTTCGTGATTATGATGAAGTATTTACTAACCAAATAGACGGATTTTATAATACGCTTAAAACAATATTACCGACCCTGTATGAGCATTATTGTTCGGTAGGCAAGCCCGGTGGGTTTTTTCAAAGAGTACGTCAGGGAACACTTTTAGGACATGTTTGTGAGCATATTGCAATTGAACTGCAGACTCTTGCAGGTATGGATGTAGGTTATGGCAAGACACGGAGCACTTTAAAGCAGGGAGTTTATAATGTAGTTTTCCGGTATTTTGATGAAGTTGCTGGTATTTATGCGGGGAAAGCTGCTGTTAATCTTGTAAATTCAATACTTCTGAATAAAGATTTTAACGTCTTTGATATTATTGAAAATTTGATTATGATACGTGAAGTGCGGATGTTAGGACCAAGCACCCAGTCAATTGTGGATGAAGCTGAAAAAAGAAAAATACCTGCTTTGCGTATTGATTCATATAATCTTATGCAATTGGGTACAGGTAAATTTCATAAAAACATAAGAGCTACTATTACATCAGATACAAGCATGCTCGCTGTTGAAACGGCAGATAACAAATATTTAAGTATATTGATGCTGAAAGATGCAGGTGTTCCTGTTTTGGAAACCATAAAAACTACCGAATTTTGTGATGTTCTGGAATTCTATAGTAAAATTGCTAAGCCAATAGTTACCAAACCTCTGGAAGGATATCTCGGAAAAAATTCTATGTTTGATTTAAATTCTGAAGAAGAAATTAAACAAGGATTTGAATTAGCTAAAGAATTTGATGATGAAATTATAGTTCAGCCATATTTGGAAGGAAAATCATACCGTTTGTTAATTATTGATTATAAGTATGTTGCTGCTACCGAACTTACACCACCTTCAATTGTTGGCAATGGAAAAGATACAATTATGGAATTAATTGAGCAGGTTAATTCCGATCCTGACAGAGCATTGGGTGATAAAGGAAAATTGACAATAATTCAGATTGATGAAACAACAGAAAGGATATTAAAATCAAAAGCATACACACCTGAAACTATTCTTGACAAAGGAGAGATACTAATATTAAAAAAATCAGGTAATCCCAAGCTTGGTGGAACATCAACAGATGTAACTGAAAAAGTTAATTCATTTAATCGTTTTATTGCTGAAAGGGCAGCAAAGGTTATCGGATTAAATGTTGCCGGAGTTGATATAATATCGCAGGATATTAGCAAACCTTTAAATGAAAACGAAGGAGTTGTGCTTGAAATTAATGCTGCTCCGGATTTTCGTATGCATATAAATCCGGCAGTTGGCAAGCCGGTAAACGTTGCCGAAAAATTGCTTGATATGTTGTTTCCTGCCGGATCACAAACAAGGATTCCAATATTTTCAGTAACAGGTTCAGCAGGTAAAACTTTTGCTGTTAATTTATTGAACTATTGTCTGAAAAAAGAAGGTTATGATACGGGAATGGCTACATCCGACGGGCTTTTTATTACAGACAGATGTTTGAAAAAAGGTAATATGACATATTCTGAACATATTGAACTTGTTCTGAAAGACCCAACAATTAATTGTGCAATTTTTGAAACTTCATGTGAAGGGATTTTAAGAGCAGGATTAGGTTACCAATATGCTGATTTTGGGTTGTTTTTGAATATTAACGAGAACCATCTCGGAAACGATGATATTAAATATATTGAAGACCTTACTTATGCAAAATCAGTTGTTGTTGAACAGGTTTATGATGAAGGTTATGCTATACTTAATGCTGATTATGATTTGATAATGGAAACAACAGATAGAATTTATTCAAATATTGCATTATTTTCAAAAGAAGCAAATAATAAGCAACTTAAAGCACATGTTACAAAAGGCGGATTAGCCGTTTATGTTCAGGATGATAAAATTATTATCCATAATAAAAACCAAAAAAATGAAATATTATTGATAAATGATTTTCCGTTTGATTTTAATCAGGAAAACAATTATTTACTTGATTCAATACTGGCAGTAATTACAACATTGACAGCCAAAGGTTTAGAGACTGATAAGATAAAAGAGTATTTATTGGCAATTGATTTTAACGTATAACTTAGCGTAGTGAAGCTAAAAACAAATTAACTTAAGTGAAAGAACAGTCGGCAGTAGTCGATTAATTAGAACTGGAGACTGGGGACTGG
>JABMQB010000316.1 GCA_013203525.1 Mariniphaga sp. | reverse complement strand
GCCACACTTACCTGCCCTTCATCAAAAGAGGGAATAATAAAAACATTTTCTTTGGTATCAGAAAGAATCCGCGATAATCCCTGTCCATCATATTTTTCAAAATCATAAAACCGAAACGAAATATCATTTACATCGCGATAGTAACCTGAATTATACAATTTTTCGCGACACATTTCAACAAATAAATTATCATTTATGGTAGGATTCCCAATTTCTAAAACAATAAAATTACTGTCGTAATATTCATCAGAAATATAATCAGCAGTTTTTTGCAACATATATTCCACTGATGGATAGACCTGATAAAAATAAGGATTGCTTTTAGTTAGTCTGTCTTCGGTTGAAAGAGGTGAAATAAATGGAATCCTGTTTTTAGCCGCAAAATCGGCAACTGGTTTCTGAAGCGACCGGGATGTAGGACCAATAATAAGATCAAAATTTAAGAACTCATCAGTTGTAATTATACTATCAACAACTTGCCGGTTAAGTTTTGTATCATAAACATGCAGTTCAATATTCATTCCTTTATTTTGCATTGAATCGATAGCTAGCAAAACTCCTTCATAAAAATGAAGAAAATCTTCAGTGTTAAAACCGCGTACGTTATAAAACTTCCAGATTTGATTTTCAAGTGAGAACTCTGTTTCAACAATATCTATTTCAACAATAATTTCTACCGTATCCTGAACCAAAAGCGTATCAATATGAATTGGTTTATTATTCAAGGTGTCATTTGCTTCCAGAAAAAGTGGTAACATTAAACAAATACGGTAAGTTTCAAAAAACAATGCACCCGATTCTGAGGGACCACAATCTTCCGGAACTTCAATAATAGTTTCAACTTCAAAAAATGATTCATCGGGTGGAGGGAGTAAAATATTCTGCCTTCCTAAAAAATCAATTTCTTCTGTTTTTTTTTCAGAAACAGGAACATTTAGTTCTGCCTTATTTGGAATAAGGATTGTTTCTCCTTCCAATAATCCTTCTCTCGTTTGAAGCACCGGATTAGCTTTTTTAATCTCAGATATCCCGATTTTGTAAATGGATGAAAGCCTGTAAAGTGTTTCCCCCTTTTTAACTTCATGCATATCAAATGCATTAGAATTTATGGGCGTAACTATTAACATGGGTAAATATTTTGCAGGAATTTTTAATTCCACTCCAGCTAGAAATCCTGTTTCAAGTACTGGATTTAAATCTTTTAATTCACCTTCAGAAATATTATATTTTTTTGTTAATCCATAAAGGGTTTCACCGGTTTCAATTAAATGAATAAAAAAATCTCCCACTCTCTTTCTTTCCCCGGTATTCAAATCACCATCCCCTTCTTTTAGAAGTTTAATTAACATTCCAATTCTTAAAGGTTGAGCATTTGGATTATATCGAAGAATTTCACTAATTGGACGGCCATAAAGTTTTGAAAGCGAAAAAAGGGTTTCATCGGGTTTTACCCGGTGTTCTATCATTTCTTTATCTGAATCGTGAATATTTTCAGGAGTTTTACTTTGGTTCTGAAAATCAGGAGTTTCTGAAACAGGAACTTTTCTAAATTGGGGAATCTTTATTTTTGCACCTCTCTTA
Organism: Mariniphaga sp.; assembly: GCA_013203525.1. Taxonomy (GTDB): domain Bacteria; phylum Bacteroidota; class Bacteroidia; order Bacteroidales; family Prolixibacteraceae; genus JABMQB01. The sequence continues at coordinate 3,089 of JABMQB010000316.1, read as the reverse complement.
AATTTTTTTAAATCCGGATTGTAGGTATAAATATCTTCAATTTGAATACCATATTTCTTTGCAACAAAAAAAGGGGTTTCCCTTCGTTTTATTTTATGTATAATAAAATTTTCCGGATCCTGCTGTACACTGGTTTCAACCTCCTGAACTTCTATTTCCTTTTTATAAGGTATACGCAAATAATCACCAACTTTTAATCCTTGTACCAGGGCAGGATTGTACCTAAGAAGCTCCCTGTTTTCAACCTGATAACTATTGCATAACAAATAAATTGTTTCACCTGAAACTACTTTATGCTGAATAAATTCAGTCCCATCAATTACTATAACTTCATCATTGTCAAACTCCTGCGCATTCAGTAATGAAATTTGGGCTAATAAAACAATTATCAAAAAAGAATATTTAAATATCTTCATAAAAAATATCTGCAATTCAGATTCAAAGGTAACAAATATAGGACAACAACATTTGTAAAACGTTTGATTGAAATGAAAATTATAACATTATACTGTTAATTTAAATTAATTGTTTAATTCTAGCCTATACGAAATATTAATACTAAATCATTTGTCAATAAGTTTACTTTGCTGTTTATAACCAAGGTTGTTTTGATCTTTTTACTTATTTCTTTTTAAGGTATCTTTGCCCACAAATTAATTTTTCAAAAATGCAGGAAAAAATTTTAATCCTTGATTTTGGCTCACAATACACACAATTAATTGGAAGAAAAATCCGAGAACTCAATGTCTATTGCGAAATTCATCCCTTCAATAATCACCCCAAAATTGATTCAAGTGTAAAAGGCGTTGTACTTTCCGGCAGTCCTTATTCGGTTCGTGATGAAGATGCTCCAAAACCAGATCTTTCAGCAATCAAAGGGGAAATACCTATTTTAGGGATATGTTATGGCGCTCAATATTTGGCACATTTTTATGGAGGCGAGGTAGCTCCTTCAAATTCACGTGAATATGGCCGCGCCAAGCTTGGATTTATAAATCATAATAACATACTTTTTAAAGATATTTCGCTTCATTCACAGGTTTGGATGTCGCACGGAGATACTATTGTAAAACTTCCATCTGATTTTAAAGTAATTGCTTCAACTGAGGATGTCAATTTTGCTGCATATAAAATTGATGGTGAAGAATCATATGCAATCCAATTCCATCCCGAAGTATATCATACAACGCAGGGAAAGCAAGTACTTGAAAATTTTGTTTCAAAAATTTGTGGATGTAAACAAAACTGGACTCCTGATTCCTTTATTGAAGTTACGGTTAATGAACTAAAAGAAAAACTTGGAAACGATAAGGTTGTACTAGGCCTTTCGGGAGGTGTTGATTCTTCAGTTGCCGGAATGCTGCTAAATAAAGCTATCGGCAAAAACCTGACTTGAATTTTTGTGGATAATGGGCTTCTTCGAAAAAATGAATTTGAAGATGTTTTGAATTCGTATGAAGATATGGGTCTGAATGTTATTGGTGTAGATGCCCATCAAAAATTCTGGGACGATATGAAAGGAATTTCAGAACCCGAACATAAACGAAAAATTATAGGCCGAAATTTCATTGAAGTTTTTGACGATGAAGCACATAAAATTCAGGATGTAAGGTGGTTAGCACAAGGAACAATTTATCCAGATGTTATTGAATCGGTTTCAGTGAACGGACCTTCAGCAACCATAAAATCACATCATAACGTTGGTGGATTACCTGAAAAAATGAATTTGAAAGTGGTTGAACCACTTAAATTATTATTTAAAGATGAAGTTCGCCGGGTAGGAAAAGCACTTGGATTGAAACAGGAATTACTTGGCCGTCATCCCTTCCCTGGCCCAGGTCTGGGAATTCGAATCCTGGGCGACGTTACACCCGAAAAAGTTAGTATGTTGCAGGAAGCCGATGCCATTTTTGTTAACGGATTAAAAGATTGGAAACTTTATGATAAAGTATGGCAGGCTGTTGTTGTTTTACTACCAATAAAATCGGTTGGTGTTATGGGCGACGAACGTACATATGAAAATTGTATTGCTTTGAGGGCAGTTACTTCAACCGATGGCATGACTGCCGACTGGGTGCATCTCCCTTATGATTTCCTTGCAAAAATGTCGAATGAAATTATTAATAAAGTAAGAGGTATAAACCGGGTAGTTTATGATATTAGCTCAAAACCTCCAGCCACTATCGAATGGGAATAACCGATATAATACCTCTCTATATTAATTGTTTTCCAATCATTAACGTATAAATTTTGTTAATGATTTCTTAATTGTCTATCAATTCAAAACATATACCCAACGAAACCGTTAATTTATAGAATCACATTGGTTCCGATTAATTTATCTTTTATATTTGTAAACGTTTTAAATTATTAGGAGAAAGTCAAATGAAAACAATTTCAAATTACTTACGGTCTGTTTGTTTAATTATAATTGCAATTTTAACATTGTCCATTCCAGTTATTGCACAGGACGACGTACAAGAAAATTCCCGAAAATTTAGCATGCTCCTGAGGTTGATCGATAGTTACTATGTTGACACAACAAATGTTGAAGATCTTACTGAAAAAGCAATTGAAAATTTACTCCAGGAATTAGATCCACATTCGGTGTATATTTCTCCGGAAGAAGTTGCAAAAATGAATGAACCATTAAAAGGCAATTTTGAAGGTATTGGAATTTCATTCAATATTTTTAAAGATACACTTTTGGTTACAACAACAATTTCCGGTGGTCCGTCAGAAAAAGTTGGATTAATGGCCGGTGACCGGATAATGTATGTTGATGGAAAAAACATTGCTGGTATTGGATTAAAAAACGATGATGTATTTACAATGCTTAAAGGTAAAAAAGGAACTGAAGTAGACTTAAAGATATTGCGAAAACACGAACCGGAATTGCTTGATTTTACAATTATCCGCGATAAGATTCCAATTTTCAGCCTTGATGCTTCATATATGATAAACAGGGAAACGGGCTACATAAAATTAAATAAATTTTCAGCTACCACTGTTGATGAATTTAAAGAAGCAATGGCTGATTTAAAAACAAAGGATATTAAAAATCTGGTTCTCGACCTTAGGGGAAATGG
>JABMQB010000315.1 GCA_013203525.1 Mariniphaga sp. | reverse complement strand
TTATTAGAGTCATTAAAAATCCCATGCGGGCAGCAAAAACTTTTTGAGCTTTTCCGGTTTCTTTTTTATTCAGATTTAATGCATTAACAATAACTCTGCTAAGAAAATTAATTGGACTTATATTTAACCGGGTGAATGCGCGAATATAAAAATCAGCCATCAGAAACAATATAAAATATACTGATTGGAATACTAAGCTGGTTACTACAAATAATATTGCAAACATGGCATTTGAGCGGGTAATTTGTTCATTTATCCGTTCCTCGGAAATCGGACAAACTATTTGTTTTAATGCTTTCATTTTTTTTGTTATTAAATCGGTTAATCAAAAATAAAGACTTTTTTGTATTTTATATTAATATGACGAATGTCATGCTTTTTCCTTACAGAAACTTATCAAACAGGCAGGATTATTTAAGTTTTTCGAGGAGATAGTAAACTGGGGAGGTGATAATATAGTTTATAGGTTAATTACGAGCCACTATAAACTTTTGGTTTGATACCGATTTGTCGGCAAAAGCAACCCGGACAATATATACACCAGAGGCAAAGTTTGTTACATTTATTCGTTTTGATTCTTCTGTATAAATATATCTCGAGTAAACCGATCTGCTCATAAAGTCAAATACTTCAATATATTCAATATTTTTCTCAGATTTAACCATAATTGAATGGCTGGCCGGATTCGGATAAATAACCAGAGTTTCATCAACTGAATCTTCAATAACCGCTTTACCAACCATGTATTTGTCGAGCCATTGTAGTCTGATATCAATCCAGGATTTTAATTTTTCAACTTCACCAAAATACGTATTTGGTTGATCGTCGACTTCCGGCGCCCCAACATTTCTTCCAAGAACCTGCCATCGTTGAAAATGCCTTTCCTGCGCATTTTCCACATAGGAATATACTGAATCGATAATGGCAAAAATAAATTCTTTATGAAAGGTTGTTTCCCGTAAATCAAAATACCGGTTGTAAATATTCCCGGAAAAATTCTGATCACCTAATAGCCTGATCATCCAACCGGGTGATTTAACCCAGGGGTGGTATTCATTTACCCGGTATGCCCATCCTGAACCGTTGGTAGCTTTAAAAATATCGCATTCATTGATGTTTTTCCAGGCCCAGTCAAAATCCCAAACCGGGCCGGCATATAATTTTCTGCTTTTCTTTTTAAAGAAATACCTGCTTTTTTTAAATCCATCATTATTTCTTGAAACTTCGCTTACCAGAAAATAATCGATAAATGAAGCTTCATTGATATATGACCGGAAACCCTTTTTTTCATCTTTATAATCCGATCCGTAAAGTGTGGTTTCAAAATCGTTTACATAATCCTGGATATATATTTTTTGCTGATAAGTTATTTCATCCGGTTTTGGGTAGTTGTAAACAAAATGAACTTTAAAATCAGGGAATCCGGGAGGCGAAAAAGATGAAACCCAATTATCGCCTGAACCATAGTAGTCGATTTTAAATATATAACCCCCTGTTAGCTCTTCTCCTTCGTTATCTTCCGGATTAAGAGTACCGATTTTTAACCGGTTTCTATCGCGTTTAATTTTTTCAGTCAAAAGGTAAATACCCTGATATTCATTGTTCACAATAACTTCGCAAAGCCTTGCCCTTGGTGCATAATGCCCCAGCTTTTCAAATAACATAAATCCTAGCAGGTTCCTTAAAAATGACTTATCGTTATAATGCGATAATAATGTCCAGTCGTTTTCTTCAGGCATTCCTAGTAATGGAACATTCAGGTTATTTCCTGTTTCATCCCGGGTTTCAAAACCATAAGGAGTTTGAGGATAGCCAGATGAAGTTGCCCCCCTGATTTCAATACCTATAAAACCGTCATATTCATTCGGTATATCGGTTGATTGATTTAATTGCCCTATACCATTATTAATAATTTGAAGTGAAGCAGTGATTTTAGGTTCATCCATAATTGTTTGTCCATCGGTATTAATTATTACAATAGGTAATTCAGATGAAAATTCGAGAAACCCGGTTACAGAATTTTGTGTCGATAAATTGTTTCCAACAAAGGAAATCAATGCAATTAAACCGATATGAAATAGAGTTGTTTTAATAATTTTTTGTTTTGAAAGGCATAAAGCTAATTTAAAAGAAGGATAAAAAATTATTCTTATTGAATATAAAATCCAATTTTTATAGTTTCTAAATAGATAAAAGAAGTGCATTATGTCTCTAATTTTCATATCTTTCGCTTATGAATTTTAATGGAACTTACCACACTAATTTATATCATAAATTCGGCAAAGGTTTGTATGAATGTTGGCTCTATTGATTCAATCCTCCTAAATTTTTTCATTCTGATATTCATAATTTCTAACATTCTATTCTTCCTTATATGGGAGTAATTTTCGACATAAAACGTTTTGCTGTACACGATGGTCCCGGAATCCGGACAACGGTTTTTTTGAAGGGGTGTCCTTTATCGTGTTGGTGGTGCCATAACCCGGAAAGTATTAAACAGGTTCCGCAAAAGGTTTTTAAAAAAGTAAAACTAAACGGGAAGACTTTTACTGAAGAAGAAATTGTAGGAAAAGAAGTAAGCGTTTCTGAGGTTATGTCTCAGGTCAACCGTGAAAAAATTGTGATGGATGAATCAGGTGGAGGAGTTACATTTTCGGGAGGAGAGCCTTTGGCTCAACCTGATTTTTTGCTTGAATTATTAAAGGCATCTAAAAGCGAAGGTTATCATACTGCAGTTGACACATCGGGTTTTGCAAAGCCTGAAGATTTTGAAAAAATTGCTCCTTTTACCAACCTGTTTCTCTACGACCTTAAACTAATGGATGATGATTTGCATAAGAAATATACTGGAGTTTCAAATCAACTTATCTTGAAAAATCTGCAGTTTTTATGTGAATGTGAAAAATCAATTCGGATTAGAATTCCCGTAATAAAAGGAATAAATGATTCTATACAAAATCTGAATGATTCTATTTCATTTTTAAAAGAATTAATGGGAATTGAACAAGTTGATTTATTACCACATCATCACATTGGAAGAGGTAAATATGAACGGTTCGGGCTAAAATATCGTATGCCTGATCAGCAGCAAATAACAGACATTGAAATGAAATCGTTTGAACAGTTAATTGAAAGTGAAGGATTCAAAGTTAAAATTGGAGGGTGAAAATCTCATGTCTTAATACTAAAAATCTAATTGTCTATAATATGACACCAAGAATAAAAAAATTACGCGAAGAAAGTTTAAATGCCATAAACAGGATAACGGCTGAGAGGGCTTTATTAATAACTGAGTTTCATAAAAAATTCGAGGCTTTTGGCGATTCTATCCCGGTGCAACGTGCCAAAGCTTTTAGGTATATTCTCGAAAACAAACATGTATGTATTAACAATGGTGAGCTTATTGTTGGAGAGCGGGGCCCGGCACCTAAAGCTACGCCAACATATCCCGAAGTTACTGTTCACACATTACAGGACCTGGATATTTTAAATACCCGTGAAAAAGTATGGTTCCGGGTCGATGAAAAAACCAGCAAGGCTTATGAAGAGGTAATTATTCCTTTCTGGATGGGAAAATCAAATCGCGACCGGATTATGAAAGCGATGGATAAGGAATGGCATAATGCCTATGACGCCGGGATATTTACAGAATTTATGGAACAGCGTGCTCCCGGGCATACAGTGGCAGGCGATAAAATCTATCAAAAAGGGATGCTTGATATTATCGACGATGTTGAAGAAAGCATTAAAAATCTTGATTTCCTGAATGATAAAAAAGCCTTTGAAAAAAAGGAAGAACTAAAAGCAATGAAAATTGCTGCCGAAACACTGATTGTTTTTGCCAACCGTCATTCCGATAAGCTGGAAGAACTTGCTTTGAAAGAAAATAATTCTGAGAGAAAAGAAGAGCTTTTGGAAATGGCACAAATTTGCCGTAATGTACCGGCAAGTGCCCCAAAAACTTTTCATGAAGCCTTGCAGTATTACTGGTTTGTTCATATGGGGGTAGTTACCGAAGTGAATCCCTGGGATTCGTTTAACCCGGGCAGGCTTGATAAAAATCTTTATCCATTTTATAAAAAAGAAATTGAGGCAGGTAAGCTCACAAAAGAAAAAGCAACCGAAATCTTACAATCATTTTGGATAAAATTTAATAACCACCCGGCTCCACCAAAAGTTGGAGTAACAGCATTGGAAAGTAATACCTATACCGATTTTGCTTTAATAAATGTAGGTGGTTTGCTTCCCGATGGCTCGGATGCGGTAAATGAATTATCGTTTATTATTCTTGATGTAATTGAAGAGATGAGGTTGTTGCAGCCCAGTTCCATGGTTCAGTTGAGCCGGGGAAATCCGGATGCCTTTATCGACAGGGCAGTAAAAATCACTAAAACCGGATTTGGGCAGCCTTCTATTTTTAATACCGATGCCATTATTAAGGAACTTACCCGTCAGGGGAAAGATATTGTTGATGCACGGAACGGGGGTGCCAGTGGTTGTGTTGAAACAGGAGCATTCGGAACAGAAAGTTACATTCTGACAGGTTATTTCAACCTTCCTAAAATTCTGGAGCTTACACTTCACAATGGGTTTGATACCAGGACAAAAAAACAGGTTGGGCTAAAAACCGGTGATCCTGAATCTTTCACAACTTACAATGATTTACTTGATGCCTTTCGTAAACAGGTTGAACACTTCATCGATATAAAAATCAAAGGGAGCAATACCATCGAAAGTATCTTTATGAACCACATCCCTACGCCTTTCCTTTCGCTGATTATTGACGATTGTGTAGCAAAAGGAATGGATTATATAAGCGGTGGTGCAAGGTATAATACAAGCTATATTCAGGGAGTTGGAATGGGTACCATTACCGATAGCCTGACCGCATTGAAACAACAAGTGTATGAAAAATCAACTGTTTCGATGACGGATTTTATCAAGGCGCTTGAAAATAATTTTGAAGATTTTGAAGATTTGCGGTATCAGTTGGTTTATAAAACGGCTAAGTATGGCAACGACGATGATTATGCCGATGCCCAGGTAAAGGAAGTTTTTGAGATTTATTACAATGCCATCGAAGGGCATACTTCTCCGAGGGGTGCTCAATACCGGGTCAACCTGTTACCTACTACTTGTCATGTTTATTTTGGAAGTGTGATGCATGCCAGCCCTGATGGACGGTTGTGTGGGCTTCCTGTTTCCGAAGGCATTTCACCAGTTCAGGGTGCTGATACAAACGGACCTACGGCAGTAATAAATTCGGCTGCTAAAATTGACCACTTACGAACAGGAGGAACTTTGCTCAACCAGAAATTTGCTCCATCTTTTTTTAAGGATGATGAATCGATTCGGAAAATATCACAATTGGTAAGAAGTTATTTCCGTATGGATGGGCATCATATCCAGTTTAATGTAGTAGATGCCGACACCCTCCGTGATGCTCAGAAACATCCGGAAAACTATCGCGACCTGATTGTACGTGTAGCTGGTTACAGCGATTATTTTAACGATTTAGGCGAAGATCTGCAAAATGAAATAATATTAAGGACTGCGCA
>JABMQB010000314.1 GCA_013203525.1 Mariniphaga sp. | reverse complement strand
CCATCTTCAAGTGTATTTCCATCATATACGACCGATGTAGCATCGCTTGCTATTTCACCCGTATTCCATAAATCTATTGTATTAAAATCTGCATACGAAGAGATTTGTATATAATAGTGGGTTTGTGTCTCTCCCATACTATCATAATAATCGAATGTAATTATAGGTGTATGGTTTGTCAAATATGTAATGTCTTCATCTCCACCAATATCAAGGTTCTGTGCTTCCATTATTCTTGTTGTTCCTACGACTTCTTCTGAATACCAGCTGTTATTTCCGTCAGTATCATAACAAATAGCAGCGATGTAGTAAGACGAACCTGCTGGTAAACCAGACAGTGAATAAGAAGTTACATTTCCAACATCTATTGTATCCGTATAGAAAAATTCAGAAGCATCTGTTTTATAACAAATTTTATACCCGGATAAATCACCTAAAGGACTTGGATCCCAGGACAACTCGATAAAATCATTTCCAATTGAACTGATCTGCAGATTTTGTACTGGAATAGGTGGAGCATCGATATTGGGTTCCGTCAGCCAGGGTGTCACATTCACCCATTGATTGACACTATCACCCCGTCCAGTTGGATTTTGGGCTGGATGATATGGGCCAGAGGAATCGCCCCAATAGTTATTTATAGCATTAATTAGATTAGCATTATTGGGATTGTAAATCGACTGTCTATTGGAAATAAAATTATTGTTTGATATAGTAGGATTGCCAGATTTAATATATATCCCTCCAGAGAAATTTTCACTGTAATTATTGGCAATGGTTAAGGCAGAAATAATGGTATTAGAAGAAGATATATGCATTCCACCGCCACATTGGTTTGCCCTGTTACTATAGATAACTAAATTAGTCATTACAGGATGTGAATATACTAAAGAAATTCCTCCTCCGTAGGATGCACTGTTGTTGAATATTGTTACATCCGTTATGAGTGGATTGAAAGATTCCAAATATATGCCACCACCGTATTGTTTTGCACTATTACCACAAACCTTTACATTGATCAGTTTGGTCAGATTGGATGAATTTTGTGCCCATATTCCTCCTCCAGATGATTTAGCGGTGTTATCACATACTATTAAACCTTTTAGTTGAGGACTGGAGTAAGAAGAAAAATAAATTCCCCCTCCGTTATTATTTGCATTATTATCGGATATTGTTACTTCTGTAATCTTGGGTTCTGAATATTCTGCTAATAACATATTTTTTTCTATGTATATTCCTCCACCGTTATTATTTGCGCTGTTATCAGATATTGTTGAATAAGTTATCGTGGGACTAGAAGTTTCTAAATATATACCACCGCCATTGTAATATGCGCTGTTATTAGAGATCGTCACATAAGTTAGCGAAGGGTATGAATAATATCGTAGACACATTCCTCCACCGCATTTGAGTGCAACGTTTTTAAAAATTTTTACATTATCAAGTTTGGGACTCGAAGACCCTAAATATATTCCACCACCATAACCATTGTTCCCTGTAACAATGTTATCATAAATCGTCACATGGATTAAAGTAGGATTTGATGAAACTAAATATATTCCGCCGCCCCTATCGTCCGCTCGGTTATGGCAAATGGAAATATCCTGCAAAACAGGTGATGCGCCATTCATTAGAATCCCACCGCCATTACTAATACCACCACCATTTGTGATTTTAAAGCCCAGAATCAAGGTATTCGTGTCAACTGTAGCAGTCTGCGAATTCAAATATATTACGCTACCTATTCTGCCTCCGTCGATGATCGTATTACTCGAATCCCCCGCGCTTATCAATTTTATTCCGTTTTTATCCGGCCAGATAATATTTTCATAATATGTGCCTGGTTGAACTAAGACTGTATCGCTTGAATCTGCGGCATTCAATCCAGCCTGGATTGTAGAATAATCAGCAGGAATATTGATAACACCCGCAAACAAAAAAGAAAAAATTAAAAGATTTGTAATTGAAAAAATTAAAGACTTCATTTATACACCTAAAATTTAGTAACACACATAGGCTTTGCATGTTTAGGATACATTTTAGAAAAGTTTTTATTAAGTTCTTTAAAATCTTTCCGTGAATTATCTATTAATTCTATTTCATATTTGTTGATTGCATCATTGAATTTTTCACGGAGAATGTTTACATCAACTTGGTAAAAATCATCTCGGATATGTTTAGTAAATGTTTGTAAACCTTGTGATAGAATAAAGTTATAAGTAGCCTTTATATTTCCTTTTTTATCTGACTTCTCTGAATACAAACCAAATGAGTGTAATAATGAATTCCTTAGTTGATAAAGGAGGGAAGCCTCAAAATCACTGAGTCCGATATACCTTTTTGCAAATTCACTGAAACGCCCTTTTACGCCATCTTTTCCTTTTCCACCTGACTTGTCACTACCAGCAAGAAATTTTCCAAGTAAGTCAATTCCAGCAAGTATAGCCATTGTACCAGGCCAAATTGCTTTACAGTATATCTTCTTTTTAGTTTTTTTATCAATAGGATTGAATGGAAGACCTGTATTAGGATCTGTACCAAAACAAGTATCAATATCGCGTCTAAGAAGATAAAGTATGCTCTTATAATTAATTGTCTCTGGTAAAATCCTTGGTGAAGTAAAAAACCAATTTACTTTTTCCATGTCAATCATTATTTACCTTTTCCTTAATTTTAAAGAAAAACATTTAGATAAAATTTCACAGAAAAAAGAAAGGATAGACATGACATTTCATCCCCGAATGCGTTAGGCAGGTGTTTAATATGAAAATGTCAAGAGGAATATGAGAAATAATGAGAAACGTTAAATTTCGGACTCAAAATTCGGAATTGTTTGTGGAGCCCTACTTTTACAATCAATCCAAATG
>JABMQB010000313.1 GCA_013203525.1 Mariniphaga sp. | reverse complement strand
TTTTGCAAGAAGTAAATTTTCATCGCAAGCAGATAAAAATTCATCGAATGACATTGGATACATAAACATTGAACGTACTCTCCCAACTCCGAATGAAGGAATTTCTGTTAATGCAAACTCCATGAGGGAACCGGCTGCTACTACATGAAGTTCAGGCATTTTTTCGTAAAAAAAACGAAGTGATCGGATAGCTGGGATACATGTTTGAATTTCATCAAAAAACAGTAGAGTTTTACCCGGCCGGATAGAAATATTAAAAATTGCCGAAAGGTTTTCACACAATTCAGCAGGTGAAAGATTCCCCGAAAAAACAGAATGAACCTGCAGGTTTTCTTCAAAGTTTATTTCAAGATAGTTCTCAAACTGCTTGCTTAACTGCCTGATCGTATTTGTCTTTCCAACCTGTCTGGCACCTCGTAACAAAATTGGTTTATTTTCAGGAGAATTCCTCCATGCTGTTAACTCATTGTCTACTTGTCTTTTAATATACATGATTTTAATATTATTGTATTTTTCAAAGGCAAAGATACAACATAAATGTTAAATAACAAAGGCAATATTAATATTTATTTACATAAATCAAAGGCAATAGTGATGTAAAATATCCTAAAAACAAAGGCAATATTTATTTAGATTTCTTTCTTTTACCCGGTTTGATATAATTTATGAGTCATGGTAAGTTAAGACGAACCGGAAGAAAGTGGCAGTCCTCTTTCATCGGTCTTCCGTCAACCGAGCAACCTGAAACATGGAACCTGGAACTTGAAACCGAAACCATAAATCAACTAATCACCTTCCCCCAATAAGGCTTTACCTTCTTTAATAAGTTTTGAAAGGTTGGTTTCAACTAAAAATGAAGACAAAGGCCATGAAACCCCGAAATATTCATTAACATCATTTTCAAGTTCAACAGCAGCCATAGAATCAAGACCGTAGGCTGTTATTGGTTTTTCAAGGTCAATATTATCAATTGCAATACCGAGTTTGTGGCTCAGCCAGTTAATTAGCCATTCTTTAATTTCAGTTTCAGTAAATTCTTTATCGGATTGCTTTATGGTTTTAGGCAATTCCATTTTCCATGAACCGACTTCGGTTAAGTTTTTAAGTAAATAATCGGCTTTGCACATTCGCCTCTGTATTTTTCCGCTTGAAGTTTTCGGAATACTTCCTGTTCGAAGAAGAACGATTGAATAAACCTGTAATTCATATTCTTCGACTACAGCCTGACGGATTGTTTCACACACTTCATCAATATTAAGGTCTTTTAAATATGTACGTTTGACTTCCTGAATAACAACGAGCCGTTCTTTATTTAAAACATCTATTGAGAATGCTGCATTGGCATTAGAAACAAGAATCTCATGGCAGTTCTCAACGGTTTTTTCAATATCCATAGGATAATGATTTTTACCTCTGATAATAATAAGGTCTTTTAATCTGCCTGTAACAAAAAGGTTTCCCTGATGAATAAAACCCAGATCACCTGTTCTGAGAAAAGGTCCTTCTTTTGTATCGGAAAGAAAAGCTTTAAATATACGTTCAGTTTCTTCAGTATCCCGCCAATATCCTTTACATACCGACGGGCTTGAAATCCAAATCTCACCAATTTTTCCGGCTTGACAAACTGTTTCTGTTTCGGGATTAACAATTGCAACTTTTGTCTCCCCCCATGGGAAGCCTGAACCTACAAGTTCACGACTTTCTTCATTATCAGTCGCATGTTTAACAAGGTTTTGTTCAAGTGCATTTACGGAAGCTGAAAAGTAAACAGGCTCGTCATTATAATTACCTCCTGTAACCATTAAAACAGCTTCAGCCAAACCGTAACAGGGATATGTTTGTTTTGGAGAAAAATTACTTTGCTTAAATGCCTTTTCAAAGTTATTTATAGTTTCCTTTTGGATAGGTTCTGCACCGGAAAATAACACCTGGATCGAACTTAGATCGAGTTGATTACGTTCTTCATCTGAAATTTTTTCAACACAATAATCATAAGCAAAATTAGGACCTCCGGCAGTAATAGCTTTATATTTTGAAATTGTTTTTAACCAGTTGAAAGGTTTTCGGATAAATTCTGCAGGAGGAATAATATAGTTAATACCCCCATTGTATATAATCTGAAATAAAGGGCCGAACAATCCCATATCATGGAAATTAGGTAACCAGCTTACAACAATCAATTTTTCATTATGTCCATAAGCTTGTTTAATAACTTCGGAGTTATATATTATGTTCCTGTGCCTTACCATAACACCTTTCGGCTTTCCGGTTGAACCGGATGTATATTGCAGGGTAGCTAAATCTTCGGGATCAATATGGGGCTTTAACCATTGCGAAGCCAGTTGATCATCGAGATTTTCGAAAACCAAATATTTGGTTTTGGTGAAAAAATCTTCATCAGCAAAATTCTTCCTGATATTAGCATAAATTTTTTTAGTTGTTATTATAAATGCGCATTCAGAGTTTTCGACTATTGATTTGAAACGATTATTTTGCTTGTTCCGTCTTGGAGGATAAGCCGGAACAGCAATAACTCCTGCATAGAAACAACCAAAAACAGTTACAATAAATTCAATGCCGTTAGGAAAAAGTAAAACAGCCCTGTCACCTTTCTTACATGTTTTTTGTAATGTTACAGCAATAACTTTTGCCTTTTCATGCATTTGCTTGTATGTAATACTTCCTTCCTCATTTTCTCCATCATTAAGAAAGACATAAGCAAGATCATCAGGCTGATTTTTCGCTCTTAGTTGTAAAAGGTCAATAAGAT
>JABMQB010000312.1 GCA_013203525.1 Mariniphaga sp. | reverse complement strand
CCAATTTTTCATAGAAATTTAACTTGTGATAAAAATCTGGAGAGATGGTTGTTTGTACTTTGAGTAAATATTTTACTCATATTGATAAAATTTGGATTGTATTTCAATATTAATTAGTACAAAGATAAATGAAATGAAAAGTTTTTGGCTAGGTTTAAGTCATATTTTGTAGAGATTATTTTTATAAATTAAATAAGACAAGATCTCCCTGGGTCGGGGAGGTTTTGTCAAACAAGTTACAAACCTGCAAGGCATGCAGGTTAAGGGTTTATTGCTAAAAGGACTAATGTTTTGTTAGATACTTTTTAGGCAATGTTTAGTCCGTTTTGAAACAAATAAGCATTATTGGAAAGCGATTAAATTATTTGCGTTTAGTATTATTTTATTACGACAACTTTAATAAGTAATTTCAGGTAAAATAACTTCCAGACATTTTTTTAATGATTCTGAAACCGATAATTCATTCGTTCTAATTTCTATATTAGGATTAACTGGATTTTCGAATGGTGAATCTATGCCTGTAAAATCTATTATTAATCCCTTGCGTGCCTTTTCGTATAATCCTTTAGTGTCACGCTGTTCACATATTTCAATTGGAGCATTAACAAAAATTTCAATAACGTTAGAATTTCCAATGATTTTAAATGCCTGATTCCTGATTTTCTCAGTTGGTGTTATAAATGCGTTAATACAAATAATCCCACAGTTTAAAAAAAGTTTTGAAACTTCAGCAATTCGCCTAATATTTTCACTCCTATCATCTTCTGAAAATTTCAAGTTTTTGTTTAATCCTATACGGATATTATCACCATCTAAAACTTGAGTTAAAAATCCCATCCCATTTAGTTCCATCTCAATATTTCTTGCAATTGTCGTTTTACCTGAACCTGATAAACCGGTCAACCAAACCACCTTAGACCTTTGATTCAACAGACGTTCTTTATCATCACGATTTAGTATTTTATTAAAAACAGGATGTAAGTTATCTTCCATGATTATTAATTCTTTTTTCATCAACATTGAATGCTCCAGCAATGAACTTGGGATTTAAAAGGCTTTCTTTATTATTTTCATCAGCTTGGCATACTTTCCCTTCTGTGGCATTTATTATAGCATGCCCTGTAGCAGTGTCCCATTCCATTGTAGGTGCAAAACGAGGGTATATATCAGCATATCCTTCAGCTATCAAGCACAATTTAAGCGAACTGCCTTTAGAAATCAATTCTATTTCACTATGTTGATCTCTTATACTATTAATGAACTCCAAAGTCTCTTTTGTCAAATGCGACCTGCTTACCACAATGCGAAAAATATTTATAGTTGAAAGCAAAGGCAAAGATTCTGCATAGTTCCTCCAATCATTAATGAGTGTTAAATATTTCAATAGCTCAGATGCTTGCTTAATCCTAAATGCACTTAATTCTTCAGCACCAACATATAAAATATCTAAAACAGGTGAATATACAACGCCCATCACCGGTTTGCTATTTTCGATAAGGGCAATATTTACTGTAAATTCTCCATTCTTTTTGATAAACTCTTTAGTTCCATCAAGAGGATCTACTAACCAATATTTGCTCCAAATTCTCCTATGCTGATATGATACTTTTCTGCCTTCTTTACTTAAAATTGGTAATTTTGTTTGACTTATCTTATTTTTTATAATGTAGTGTGATTTCCTGTCGGCTAATGTTAATGGGGATTGATCTAATTTCAAATCAACATCAGAATTATAAATTCCCAATATTGTTTTACCTGCATTAATAGCTATAGCAATTACTATATATTCTTTTATGTCCACTATTAATCCATTTATTAAATTCTTTATGTAATACAAATATATTGGTTTTTAGTTAATGAGGTTGTCAATAGCCCTTGTTGCAAAGAAATTATTATATAATAATTATTCTATATAGTATAATATTTATTGTGAAAATAGTTTAATGTCAATTTAATGTGAGTAATTAAGTTTATTTATTATAATCTTTAAAACCACCTCCTTTGGTGGTGGTTATGTTCAAATGGCTAAGCCTGAAAAATATTTAACTTTGTAACATGAATAATTATAAGAAATTAAGTCATGTTATTTACAGGTGTATCTATCATATTGTTTGGACACCAAAGTACCGGTATAAAATTCTTGACGGTCTAGTCAAAGAGCAACTGATGAAAGATATCCCAATGCTTCTGGAATGGAAATCATGTGAATTGATAGAGGTGAATATTCAAATTGGCCATGTTCACTTAATAGTCAGTATGCCCCCCAAAATGTCATTGTCACAACTGATGGGAATATTAAAAGGTAAAACCGCCATAAAAATATTCAAGAGTTACCCTCAGTTAAAAGTGAAACCATATTGGGGAAATCACTTTTG
>JABMQB010000311.1 GCA_013203525.1 Mariniphaga sp. | reverse complement strand
TTCTTCCTCTTCTTCAGCCAAACCTGCACTTTTGTTATTTAGGTGGATTATCCGACGAGATGAATACGCATTAATTACTTGTGGCTCAAGAAATGCATTTTTATGGACTGATTTTGTTGTTGGATTTGATGTTCTAGTAATCCATTTTAAACCACTTTCAGAGAATATACCTCTTAATTCAGCTTCTCCATCAAGTATTTTGATAACAAAAGCTAAATTACTTTCAATTTGATTTTCAATAACATTTAGTAATTCGTTTAACGGTTCTTTTATAAGTAAAACTGTTCCCTGAAAAACGTCATGAATTTCGTCTTGTATTGAAAATAACCTTTGCTCGTCTGGAATATCATTATATTCGGCAATTGGAAGAATTTGATTATGTGCAACTATATATTCACTTTTAGGATAATACATTTCGTCCAAGTATGAAAAATGAATTCCTAATTTGAGCCCAGCACCAACTCCTAATACAGCATCTAATCCAACTTTGGCATCCACCTCAATCCCCTTTGTGCTCGATTTTACTTTTCCCATAATAATATGGTCGTTAAAAGATTCCAAATTATCTGGATTTTCGGAATATAATTCATCAAGGTTTTGAGTATAATAATTCATTCCAACTTTAAATCTTTTTTTCGGCAACTCAGGAATAAAAGAAGGAGCAACAGAACCAATTATATTATCGGATTCTTGATTTTTTAATATTAAACTTTTGGGAATAAGAAAGTTGTAGGAGTAGCTGTCAGAAAAAGAGGCTATTGTATAATCCCTTGTTGCCGTTGCTCCAAAGGAAAGTTCAAAGGAATTAATCCCTGAAACCGGATTATAATTAGCACCTAAAGAAAAATCTGTTCCAAAGTTAACTTCAAATTGATTACCAAAATCAACGCCTGCATATTCGAAATCTAATGCTGCGAGTTCAAAGCCTGCAGCATAACCAAACTTTAAAGACCGATTATTATTTTGAAGATTTTCAGAGAATTGTTTAGAGAGGGTAGTGTGTCCACTCACTTCAAACAAATCCATTTCATCGTTAGAATCATCTCCTGTAGAAACAGAGAAACCAGCAGAAACTTCACCTTCAACAGCAGTACCTGTCTGATTCGAATAGTACAAATCTGAATAAATTGCATTTAAGTCAGGATTGGCATTAACAAGTGAATTTTTTAATGCTTGTAGGAAAATACTTGCAAAAGGACTTAATTCAATTCCCCCCATTGTAAAAGTTTCCAAAATATATGCTGCTTTAGCTTTTTGAACTATTTCTGTATTTAAGTTATTGGGAAAATACATTGTTTGTCCCATAACTCCTTTGACCATAACATTGGCACTAACTCCTGTTTGGATATCTCCGACGACAGCATTTATTGATGGAGTTTCAACAGACACGCCAACTCCTGCTTCAAATCTTCTTGTAATAAACTCGTTACCTTCTGAGTCTTGGTGAAAATTAATTCCCATTCCTCCTGTTCCATTTAAAGATAAACTTGCAGCTGCAACTGAAGGTCCAGCACCAACACCCCCGGCAATTAATTTAACACCAACGCTTCCACCAGCAAAAATATCTATGCTTTGATTGATTGGGGTGTTCTGCACTTGAGCATTAAAAGCATCTGGAATATTATCAAAGCTAATTTCAGTTCCGTTATTAGAAACTGTGCCGGAGAGTGAAATTTGCAGATTTGATTGATTAATATTTTCATCTAAGCTTAGCCATAACTTTAAAATACCATTACCTAAATACTCTACTCCTGCTGGAATATTTTCATTGTTGGAATTAATATTAAAACTAAATGATGAGCCAACAGAAGGACTATTATCTTCTTCAAGATACCCATAAATATAAGCAGTTGAATTTTTAAATATTGTTGGTGCTCCAAATAATTTAGAATTATCTACAAAGGTGAAAACAGGTTTATAGGATAATACTTTTATTTTGGCAATTTGCCATGATGAATTTCCACCGTTCGATGTAACCGTAATATTACTAGTAAAATCCCCGGGTAAGAGTCCATTCGTTGTTGCTGTAACTGTAAAAGTTTTGTTTTGGCTTTCGTTAAGACTAAAACTATTCGGGCTTACACTTAGCCATTCTTCACTAATTGTGATGTTTCCTGACAAAATTCCTTTTCCACAATTTTCTATTGAAAATGTAAAGGTATTTGGGTCAGGAATAGAACCTTGGCTAATCTCACCAAAATCTTTCGTTGCCTCTGATAAGCATAAATCAGGTGAGACAATATTAACCATAGCTGCTGGATGAGTTGCGCCACCTCCATTGGAAGTTATCTTTAGGTAACCGGTATAACTACCAGCAGATAACGATGATGTTG
>JABMQB010000028.1 GCA_013203525.1 Mariniphaga sp. | reverse complement strand
ATCCCTGACCGCTTCTATAAAATTAAGTTGATGCTGAATTCTTGTTTCATAGGGCCCATCTTCTTCTTCCGTAATTTCCGGATTAAATTTTTCATCCGAAGCATTAAAGTAACCTCTGGAAACCTCTATCCAACCCTTATCACCTATAAATTTAACACCTTTGGTTTTCTGTTCATTAAAAGGCTCAGAAGTCATGACTACTCCATTAGCATACTTATAACTTATAAACTCAGTGCCATCTCCAATGGGTGAAATTTCAACTGGTCCATTTTCGTCCATTCCTAACCCCCATTGAACAATGTCAAACATGTGAGCACCCCAGTCGGTAGTAAATCCTCCGCCTGTTTCTTTATACCATCGCCATCCGCCCCAGAATTTTTCATGTTCAAGAGGATCAAGAGTAATAGGTGGGTTTAACTCATTGTTATAATGAATAGAAGCAGAAAGTGGCCCAAGCCAGAGATTCCAATTTAAATCCTCAGGAACAGGTTCTGCTGGTAAATCATAGGGTTTTGGAGGTGCTCCTATATAGGCATTTGCTTTTTCAATAGTTCCAAGAGCTCCGGATCGAACCAGGTGAACTGCATGTTGGAAATTGGGGTCAGACCTTTGCTGGCTGCCGATACCTAAAATACGGCCTGTATCTCGTACCGTTTGCCTAAGGATTTGCCCTTCTTTAATGGTAAAACTTAATGGTTTCTCAAGATATACATCTTTGCCGGCTTTGCACGCGGCAATTGCAATCATGGCATGTGTATGGTCAGGAGTAGCAATTACAACGGCATTAAGGTCTTCTCTTTTAAGTATATCCTGATACTTTTCATAAATTTCAACGTCTACTTCTTTACCGGCTTCCTTATAAAAATTATTAACTGCATTTGAGAACCGCTCACGTTTACGTCCGTATACATCACAGCCAGCAAGAACCTTAACTCCCGGAATTTGTAAAAATCCATTCAATAAAAACATTGCCTGTCGGCCTAAACCAATAAAACCTAATTTTACATCAACATCTTCTGTTACTGTTTTGCATGATTTTAGCATGGGTAATACTGTTATACCAGCCAAACCTATTGTTGTAGTTCCTATAAAATTTCTTCTTGATAAATTTGTTTTAAGCTTTTTCATATTAATAAAGTTTAATCTCTAATCTCATTAAATTTATTTTCAATATTTTATTTTCTACTATTTTACCCTCAATATTTTTTTAATTTGTATTCCATCTTGAATTTGTAATTTTACAATAAATATTCCGGTTTGGCCTGTCTGTTCAAACCATTGTAAATTATGAAATCCTTCACTTAGAACACCTTTATAAACATTTGCAATTTTCTGCCCGTTCACATTATAAATATCAATACTGATATCCTGCGATTCGGCTAAAACAACAGGGATATTGAGTAGGTTATTAAAAGGATTTGGGTAACAATCCAACAATTTCGAACTAATTTTTTCTTGGCTTTCAATTACAGGAGTAGTACCGGTATTTTCCCTTCCCGGAGTACCATTCAATATCGGGGAATTATTCCAGTTGAATCCCAGCATATTGTCTTTATTTGGGTCGGATAATGACAGAGTATAACCTCCTCCATTTGCTTCTTCGGGCCACGGATATTCATTTGCATAACAAACTTTATCTTTTAAAGTGCCACGTGAATTAAACAAACTTATACATTCACCCGATCCGCTAAACCCAAAATTGAATGGCCCAATTACATTATAAACCCAAGGATGAATTTCATCAAATTCATATATGTCACGTGAAATAACAAGATATCCATTCGGGCTTAGTATTGTATTTTCAGGAATTAAATATTGATGGCTCTGTTCTGAGTCCTGAAGAATCCATCTTGAAATATCAATATATTGAGTACTATTATTATACAGTTCTATCCAATCTTCGCTATCTTCAGATTTAACTGCACGATACGAAATCTCATTGATTATTACACCTTCATATTCTGATGGTTGGTACAACTCAAATACAGCTTTTACCAACTTATCAGAATTAATATCAACTGTAATTTTTGGATTTGAAGAGGTAACATCTCTTTCCCAACGAACGAATTTATAGCCCTCAGGAGGAATTGCTGTAAGCTCTACAGGCACATTATTAAAATATTTTCCTGTCCAGGGAAAAGCTCTCAATGAAATACTATTAAGTTTTATTGTTGCATTACTTGCCCCTTCTGCATAAACCTGAAGAGTTTGTGTACCATTCAAGTTAAAAAAGTCAGTTAAATGTGGCCATAATACATCCGGGCGATAAAATGCAAAATTTTTCATGTTTTCATTATTACCAAGCCATCCTTCGTAAGTCCATCCCCATTTTTCAGCATAAGTTGGCATTTCAGAATCAATTTCATTAATTCTATTATCAATTTCTGTTTTTACATTTAATGGTAATAGCGTTGTATTTAATTGATCGGCAAAAGCATTTATAAACTTGTTTTTGAAAGTTGGATTTTTTAACAAGGTTCGGAATATAAATGTTGACCAAGGTGGATT
>JABMQB010000310.1 GCA_013203525.1 Mariniphaga sp. | reverse complement strand
TTTCAAAAGAAAAACAATCAGGATTAGTGTGTTATGGTTATTTCTGATAGTGAACCTTATTTTCCTGGGTAGTTTTATTAACTGTAGCAATACACAAAAAAGCCGGGATGTATTAAATGCCTGGGAATTACGAATTGATGGAAAGGTTGATGATGCTAAACTATTACTTGATTCAATTCTGGAAAAGGATCCGTTAAATGCAATGGCATACTATGAGTTGTCGCGAACCCTTGATTATATGGATAAGAGTGAAGAAGCGCAAAAAGCAATTCAAAAAGCATTTGAACTGGAACCAGATAATGTGATTTATGCCTATTCCAATGCCAATAACTGTTTTTTACAGGCGTATATGAAAATGCAAATGGAACAGGAAGGTGTAAAGGAAGCTGTTGAAAAAACCTGTGAAGCCTATTTGAAAGTTTTAGAAATAGAACCTGACTATCCGGAAGCCATGATGTACCTAGTTGAGATTTACGGATATCTGCCGGAAGATATGGGTGGAAATAAGGAAAAAGCAAATGAATTTATTTCAAAAATGGAAAAGCTTGATCCGTTTTATGGAGCAAAAGCCAAAACCGCTAATCTTCCTGAAGAAACCAATTTTGTAGATTATTGGAATAATTATATGGCGGAGGAAGGTGAATGTGTTAAATCGTTGAAAGAGCTGGGAGCTACATATATTTTCGCTGATGACATTGAAAATGCCGAGAAGTGTTATGAAAAGGCAATATCGCTTGATCCGGCTCAAAATGTAAGATTACTTGACCTTGCCCGGTATCATATGATGAAAGTAATGCAGAATCGTGAGTTGGCACAAGAGGAACTACCCAATGCAATTAAATATTTAAATGCGTTTCTTGAAAGTCAACCTGAACCAATTGCACCATTAAAAGCCTGGTCGTATGCAAACCTGTCAAGATTTGAAATGTTCCTGGGAAATAATGAAAAAGGTGAGGAATTAATGAAACTGGCTGAAAGTACCGATCCTTATTTTTCAAGGGCATTTGGTGTTCCCGGTCCCGGTGAGTTTGTAGCACCTAACGAGGTGGTCCATCATTTTGGTTCATTTTTTAGTCCTTTCTAATTAAAGTCTAATTAGTATTTGGAATTATAAAATGATATGCTTAAGCCTTTGATTATGAAAATCTTTAAAAAAATATGTTGTACTGCATTTTTTGTATTGGAGATAGGGATTGCCTACAGCCAACCAGATGTTAAAATCGATTCGACCCAAAATTTGAAACTGATGTATTATGGTGCTGGTGGTTCAATTATCGGCGGAAGTTTGGGCATGAGTTTTACCACAGTCAGATCAAATAACTCAGGTGTTTGTATAAGTTTTGAGAGCAATTATCAAAAGGCAGAAAATATACCTCATGGTCGGGAGTGGGAATTAATTACAGGTCCAAATGACAAAATCCATGCAATTTCATTGAGGATGGTCAAAGAATTACCAACCAATTCAAATAAGGTCAGATTTGGATTCGAAACGGGACCTTCTTTTATGCTATACAAAAAAGCAAAGTTTAGAATTCAGGAATCTTATTTTTTATGGTTTCCCATAACTTATACAAATAAATCATACGATCAAAAGTACACGGTTGGGCTTTCATTTAAAGCAAAAATTGAATTTCCAGTGCTTCCATTTGCCGGTACAGAAGTAACATTGAATGCGAATTTAAATGGATATCAGTCTTACCTGTCGCTGGATTTATACCTGACCCTGGGCAGGGTAAGAAATTAAAAAATTATATCAAATAATTAAAATTAATTTATCATGAAAAAAATCATTTTACTATTTATTAGTTTCCTGATGATTGTGTCTTTTGCAATCAGTGCTCAGGAAGTAAATGTTGAACTAACCATTAAATACCATGGTGACTATAAACCGGATTCTGTTTATATAATGTTTTATCCTACAGTTGAAGTTAATTTGGGAGAACGGCATCCTAAACCTTTTATACAACTTGTAACTTCTGAGTTAACAAACTCATTTAAAATTGATGCCGGTGTGTATACATTGGGTGTTTTAGCTCAGGGGTATAAATTACTGAGAACACCCATAATAGTTCCCAACGATAAAAAGAATTACAAATTGGAAGTTTTATTAAATCCTCAGCTTATTGGGTGGGGTGGAATAACTGATATTAACCAGATTGAAAAGGTTACTATTTGGGGAGACTTTAATAATTTTCAGCAACCTAATGAAATTTCCCTCATTAGAGAGGGAAATGCTTGGAAGCTTGATCCGGTTCCCGATGTCCTCGAAGAAGGTAAATGTTATACGTTTTATGTGCCTGTTGCACAACTCACCGCATGTTGTTAACAAATTTAATAATATATTTTACAGTAATCAACTGCAATCCATT
>JABMQB010000309.1 GCA_013203525.1 Mariniphaga sp. | reverse complement strand
GTGTATATCAATGCAGCCAGATCGTTTGAAATTACTGAATGATGTTCAGTATCTAAGTTTTCACCTTCTAAAATTGCTTCAAAATTACTTTGCTTAACGGTCGTTATTATTTCCTTAGCATCTCCGGTTATTATTAATTCCTGAACGGAGTTTGCATTTTTAAGCGCTTTTTCCAATTCAAATCTAAGCCTGTTTTCTGACAGAACTATTTTAGCACCACTGTTATTTAGAATATAGTTAAGCTTATCTGCTTTGGTTTGCGGGTTAACCACAATAAATACCATACCTGCCAATGTAACTGAATATATCGATACAGCACATTGCCATGAATTGTTCATGTAAAGAACTACCCGCGAGCCTTTTTCAATTCCAGTTGAAGATATGTGGGCAGCCAGCTTTGAAGCACCATTATTTAATTCGGCGTAAGAATATTCCCGTCCTTTTGCAATTATTGCTGTTTTCGAAGGATTAGTTTCTGCCGAATTTAATAAAGCTTCACCTAATAATCGTTGGGGAATTTTTGTCATGATTTAAAACGCTATAATTAAAATAAATGAATAGGAGCCATCCTCAAGTAGTCTGTTGTTTTTTGTTTCCGGGCAAAATTATTGTAAATTATCGTGATTTCTTCTTCACTTTTATCCATTACTAAACCAACTTGTGAAGCATTATATCCGTTTTCGTATGCAAACCATATCATATCCATTTCATAGAATGGCAATTGAAAGAAAAACTCTTCCTGTGTTTGTTCTGCTGAATATGTATCGGTTGTAGGAGTGCGTTCTATAATTTCTTTTGGAACTTCGAGATATTCTGAAAGTTGATAAACTTGAGTTTTATATAAATGCGCAATAGGCATTATATCGGCTCCACCATCTCCGTGTTTTACAAAAAATCCTTGTTTAACCTCATGTTTGTTTGGTGTACCAACTACCGCATAATGTAAGCGCTCGGCATGGTAATACAACATTGACATACGGCAACGTTGTTTAAAATTTGATGCTGCAACTATTTGTAAATACTCCTTTAATGGAAGTAATTTGCTTTGACTTGTGCCTTCACTGTCAACAATTGTCAACATAAACAATGGTGGCAACTTTCGATTGCTTTCGTTCTGTTTTAACCCTATTTTCATTTTATAACTTTCAGGGTTATATTCCGGGAAAATGGTTTTTACAGCTTCATCGCGACGATTGTAACAACCAAATCCATTTAATGCACCGGTTATATCTTCTTCTAAGGTTGCGATTCCAAATTTAGTAGCTAATTCCAATGCTAATGTTTTGCTATCCGGACTTGAGTCTTTTTCAGGTAATAGAACTCCAAGCACATTTTTTGCTCCAAGAGCTCGAACTGCTATTGCAAGCGTCAATGAAGAATCAATCCCTCCGCTAATACCAATTACAGCACCTTTCCGGCGGATGCTAAAAAAACTTTCCTTTAATTTACTGACTATTTTTTCAAGTTCTTCTTCAGGTTTGTCAAAAACCAGGATGTTTTTTGTATAAACTTCTTTTTTCAAAATAATAGGTTTTTAAAAATGAAATATTTAAGATTCTAAATAAATATGAAATTGTTAAAATTTCATATTCTTCATGGTGAAGAACTAAGCTGTTTTTGTTTTTTTGTGATAATTACCGTATCCTTTTCTCCAATACTTGTTTCCATACCCATACGAGGAAATTGCGGTGTCATTGATTACCAAGTACGAATTTTTGATTTCATTTAATGTTACCATTTTATTAATCTCTGGAATTTCTGCCTGACGGCTGTATTTAAGTCTAAGAATAAATAGGTTAATATCGGAATACCTGTTTGTCCAGTTTGCATCCGGAACAAGTTTTATGGGAGCATTATCTAATACAATATAATCAAAACGTTCACGTGCAATATTTAGAAATTGTTCGAACATACCGTTTTCCAGTAACTCAGAAGGATTGTCAGGAACCTCACCAGCGAGTACATAGAACAGATTTTCTGAAGAAGATTGGTTTATTATTTCGTCAAAACCACTTTCATTGTTTAGAAATGAACTTAAACCAATATCTTGTTTGGTGCCTAAAAAAGTATGAAGGGTAGGGTTTCGTAAATCTGTACCTACTAGCAATACTCTTTTGCCACTTAACGAAAGTGTAGCTGCAAAATTTGTCGAGATAAAAGATTTACCTTCACCAGATACTAACGAATTAACAGAAATTACCTTCTTATTAGGCTCATTAAATT